>DASWRQ010000018.1:0-31966 GCA_036403095.1 Kutzneria sp.
ACGGTGTCGGCGACCTGCAGGTCGTCCCCCGTGTTCGTGCCGGACGAGCACCCTGTGACCAGGGCCGATCCGGCGATGAGGACGACAGCGAGCCGGCGCAACGGGTGCCTCCTTGGTGCGGTGCTGTCTCCAGCATCCCCTGCCGGCGCGTTGTGGTCACGTGGGGGTCACTTGCGTGTCATGCACGACACCCGGTCAGCCGAGCGGTCGTTCGGGATAGCCGAGTTCGATATCGCTCACGTCGTCGAGGGCGGCGCGGATGGCTGGTGGGAGGGTGAGGTCTTCGGCGCCGAGGCTGGTCTGGAGCTGGGCGGTGTCTCTCGCGCCGACCACCGGTGCGACGACGCCGGGTCGGTCGCGGACCCAGGCGAGGGCGACGGCCAGGGGGGTGGTGCCGAGTCCGTCGGCGGCGGTGACGACGGCCTGCACGATGCGGGCGGCGCGTTCGCTGCGGTGGTGTTCGACGTACGGGGCGTAGTGGGGGGAGGCGCCGCGGCTGTCCGATGGTGTGGCGTTGCGGTATTTGCCCGTGAGCACGCCGCGGCCGAGTGGGGCCCAGCAGAGGATGCCGAGGCCGTGGTGTTCGGCGGCGGGGCGGACTTCGCGTTCGATGCCGCGTTCCAGCAGGGAGTATTCGACCTGGGAGGCGATCAGGGGGAAGCCGGATGTGGCGGCGGCGGTGGCGAGTTGCCAGCCGGTGTAGTTGGAGACGCCGGCGTAGCGGATCTTGCCGGCGCGGGCGGCGGCGTCGACGGCGCTGAGGGTTTCCTCGAGTGGGACCGCGGGGTCCCAGGCGTGCAGTTGCCAGAGGTCGATGTGGTCGACGGCGAGTCGGCGCAGCGAGCCGTCGAGGGCGGTGAGCAGGGCGCCGCGGCTGGCGCCGCCGCCGAAGGGGCCGTCGTCGCGGCGGGCGACGGCTTTGGTGGCGATGATGATGTCCTCGCGTTCGACGACGTCGCCGACCAGCGTGCCGAGGAGCTGTTCGGCGTCGGGGTGGACGTCGGCGGTGTCGACGAGGGTGCCGCCGGCCTCGATGTAGGCGGTGAGCTGCCTGGTCGCCTCTTCGGCGTCGGTGTCCTTGCCCCAGGTCATGGTGCCCAGCGCCAGCCGGGAGACCCGAAGGCCGCTGCGGCCGAGGTGTCTTTGCTGCACGGGTGCGAGCCTATGCCGATCTTGGCCGTTGGGCCTGTTGCCGTAGAGGTTACTGGCGGGTAGGGTCCGGCTCGTGCGACTTGGGCTGAACCTCGGATACTGGGGCGCGGGTAACGACGCCGACAACCTGGAGCTGGCCAAGGAGGCCGAGCGGCTGGGTTTCGCGGTGGTGTGGGCCGCCGAGGCGTACGGCTCGGACGCGCCGACGGTGTTGTCGTGGGTGGCCGCTCACACCAGCACGATCGACGTCGGCAGCGCGATCCTGCAGATTCCCGCGCGTACCCCCGCGATGGCCGCGATGACGGCCGCGACCCTCGACACTCTTTCGGGCGGTCGGTTCCGCCTGGGGCTGGGCGTGTCGGGTCCGCAGGTGTCGGAGGGCTGGCACGGGGTGCGATTCGACAAGCCGCTGGCGCGGACCCGGGAGTACGTCGACATCGTGAAGTCGGCGTTGAAGCGGGAGAAGCTGCGCTACGAGGGCAAGCACTACACGTTGCCGCTGCCGGACGGGCCGGGCAAGGCGCTGACGCTGACCGTGCATCCGGTGCGGGAGCAGATCCCGATTTATCTGGCCGCGGTTGGCCCGAAGAACCTGGAACTGGCCGGCGAGATCGCCGACGGTTGGCTGGCGGTGTTCTACTCGGCCGAGTTCGCCTCGGAGTCGTTGGCGCAGGTCGCGGCGGGTCGGTCGAAGGTCGGTAAGACCCTTGAGGGGTTTGACGTCGTACCCACCGCGCCGCTGGTCGTCGGTGACGACTGGAAGACAGCCGCTGACCAGGTTCGCCCGTATGCGGCGCTGTATGTGGGCGGCATGGGCAGCCGGGACAAGAACTTCTACAACAACCTGGCGTGCCGGATGGGCTTCGAGGGCCAGGCGGCCGAGGTGCAGGAGAAGTACCTGGCTCGCGATTACGCAGGTGCGTTGGCCGCGTTGCCGGTGGAGTTCCTGGACGCCACTTCGCTGCTGGGGCCGGTGGAGCGGATCGCCGACAGCATGCAGGCGCTGGCCGGCGCCGGTGTGACGACCTTGACGGTGTCGCCGATGCACTTCGACCTCGACCTGAACGTGCAGGCGTTGCGAGCGGCGGCGGAGGCTCTGGACAAGTCGGGCGTGGCCTGACCGTAGGCTGCGGGTGTGGCGACTCTGATTCTGCTGCGGCACGCGCAGTCCACCGCTAATGGTTCCGGCGTGCTGGCCGGTCGGTCTCCTGGTGTGCAGTTGGCCGAGTCCGGTCAGGCGCAGGCGGCCAAGCTCGTGGAGCGGCTGGCCGGTGTGGAGTTGGCCGGCGTCGTGTCGTCGCCGTTGCTGCGCTGTCAGCAGACCATCGCGCCATTGACCGCCGACCGGGGTATCGAGCCGGTGATCGAGGACGATCTGTCCGAGGTGGACTACGGCGAGTGGACCGGCAAGGCGATCAAGGACCTGCTCAAGGAGCCGCTGTGGTCCGTGGTCCAGCAGCACCCTTCCGCCGCGGTTTTCCCCGAAGGTGAGGGTCTGGCCGCCGTGCAGGCCCGGGCCGTCGCCGCCGTGCGTCGGCATGACGCTCGGATCACCGCCGAGCACGGTGACGAGGCCGTCTGGTTGGCGTGCAGCCATGGCGACGTGATCAAGTCCGTGCTGGCCGACGCCCTCGGCACGCACCTGGATTCGTTCCAGCGCATCGTCGCCGACCCTTGTTCGGTGTCGGTGGTCCGCTACACCCACACCCGGCCGTTCGTGGTGCGGATGAACGATCACGGCTCCGAGTACGCCGCGATCGTCCCCGTGAAGCCCAAGACCGAGGACGAGGCCAAGGCCGCGTCCGACGCCGTGGTCGGTGGCACCACCGGCTCTTGATAACCGGAACGCTGACTCCGTATCCTGGGCTCACCATCGAGCTCAGGGGGAAGACGATGCCGAGTCCGGCAGCGGTGTTCGAGCAGTTCCGGCAGGCCGGCGTGCGCAGGGACGTCGAGGGCTTCCTCGACCTGCTGGCCGACGACGTGCTGATGGAGTGGATGTACCCGATCCCCGGTTTCCCGTCCCAGCTGCGCGGCCGGGAGCAGCTGCGGGAGTTCTACGCCCGGCAGTCCTCCCGGGTCGGCAGCCATCACAGCACTTACCGGGACGTCGTGCTGCACCAGAGCACCGACCCCGAGGTCGTGATCGCCGAGTACGTGCGGGACATGACGGCGGTGGACACCGGCGAGACCGTCACCAAGCCCTGCGTCGCCGTGCTGCGGGTGCGGGACGGCAAGATCCTCAACTTCCGCGACTACATCCAGTTCTGAGCGCCCAGCCCGCCGGCTGACGCCGCCTGACGGTTGGAATGCGCCTTTCCTCCACTGGGAGTGGAGGAAAGGCGCATTCCAAGCTTGGGAAGCACTCAGTTGACGTTGACGCCGCTCCACGCGGCGGCGACAGCCTTGTACTCGGCGCTGCCGGTGCCGCCGTAGAGCTCGGACGCGGCGGCCAGCGTGCCGGTGCGGGCCGAGGCGTAGTTGGTGGTGGAGACGAACTTCGTGGTCAGGGCGCGGAACCAGATGGCCTGGGCCTTGGCGATGCCGATGCCGATGACCTTCTGGCCGTTGGAGGTCGGGCTGTTGTAGTTGACGCCGTTGATCGTCTTGGCGCCGCTGCCCTCGGAGAGCAGGTAGAAGAAGTGGTTGGCCACGCCGGACGAGTAGTGCACGTCCTTGTTGCCGACGGTGGCGGACCAGGAGTCGGCCGAGTTGCCGTCCTTGGAGGGCTGGTCCATGTAGCGCAGCGGCTTGCCGTTGCCGAAGATGTCGATCTTCTCGCCGATCAGGTAGTCGCCGACGTCCGAGGAGTTCTTGGCGAAGAACTCGACAGCGGTGCCGAAGATGTCGCTGGTGGCCTCGTTGAGGCCGCCGGACTCACGGGAGTAGACCAGGCCGGCGGTGGCGGAGGTGACGCCGTGCGACATCTCGTGGCCGGCGACGTCGATGGCGGTCAGCGGGTGGGCGTTGCCCGAGCCGTCGCCGTAGGTCATGCAGAAGCAGCTGTCGTCCCAGAAGGCGTTGACGTAGCCGCTGCCGTAGTGGACCTTGCTCAGCGCGCCGACACCGTTGTTCTTGATGCCGTTGCGGCCGAAGGTGTTCTTGTAGAAGTCCCAGGTCTCGGCGGCGCCGTAGGCGGCGTCGGCGGCCGCGGTGTTGACGGTGGTGGCCTTGCCGTCGCCGAAGACGTTGTTCGCGCTGGTCACCAGGGTGCCGGTGCCCGAGCCGTGGTTGAGGGTGTTGACCTGCTGGTTGCCCCGCGAGCCGTCCTTGAGCTGGTAGGTGCTGCCGGACTGGGTCGTGGTCAGCGCGACGGTGCCGGAGTACTCGGTGTTGCCGGTGCCGGCCGCCTCCTCGATGCCGTTGTAGCTGTAGAGCACCTTTCCGGTGGCGGCGTCGGTGAACACGTGCTGCTGGATCGGCGTCTGGTCGGCCTGCACCCCGGTGACCACGGTCTCGTACGCCAGCGTGGGCGCGGTGTCGACCGCGTAGACCATCAGCTGCGGGGCCGACCTGGCCAGGTTGGTGCCGGCCACGGAGGCCAGGGCGTCGGCGGCGGCCGCGTTGGCCGTCAGCTTCGGCGCGGCGGCCGGGGCGATGCGGGCGGTGTTGGCGTAGGTCACGTGGCTGACCGCGCCGGCCGCGGACTCGTCGACGACCAGGTCGCCGCCGAGGACCTTCATGCCGGCGTAGGTGCGGTCGTAGCGCAGGTGCCGGGTACCGTTCGCGTCGGTGACGACGTCCTTGACGACCAGCTTCTCCTGGCTGCCGAGCCCGAGCGTGCCGGCCAGCGCGGGCGCCTGGTCGGCCGCCGCCTGCAACGCCGCCTGGTGGGCGACGAGCGGGTTGACCGGCGCCGCGGTGGCGGTGGTGTACCCGGCGACGGAGCTGAGCAGGGCCGCCGTGACGGCCGCGGCACAGCACAGGGTCACACGTTTCATCGAGTCTCCTCGTTCCTGGTGCAGGGCTGCCCGTCTCCGTACCGGCGACAATCCAGTGATTCGGTACGGAACGGACATCGGGAACGAGTTCGATCATGCCGAGAAGCGAACACGGTACGTAATAGGGAAATCCCTTGCAGTCACCGGGCATCGTTGACTGTTAAGACCGAATTTTCCTCAAGGGGGATCACTGTGCGTCATCTGGAGCTGGGTCCGGACGGGGCCCGCATGCGGTGGGTGGAGCTGCCGGGGCAGGAGCCGCCGACGGTGTACCTGCACGGCCTCGGGGCCTCGTCGCCGGCCTATTTCGCGCAGGTCGCTGCGGTCACCGGGCGTCGGTCGCTGCTGGTCGACCTGCTGGGCTTCGGCCTGAGCGACCGGCCGGCGTCGTTCGGGTACACCATGGAGGAGCACGCCGACACGGTCGCCGAGCTGCTACGGAGCGTGGATCTGGACAGGGTGCGGGTGGTCGGGCACAGCATGGGCGGGGCGATCGCGATTCTGCTTGCGCAGCGTCACCCCGGGCTGGTGGGGCAGCTGGTGCTGGCCGAACCGAACCTTCGTCCGGCCGAGCCGAAGGCGCTCAGTGCCCGCATTGCCCGCTACGGCGAGCAGGAGTATGTGCAGACCATGCACGGCCGGATCCTGTCGTTGGTCGGCAGCGAGTGGGCCGCGACCGCGCGGCAGGCCGACCCGGCGGCGATGCACCGCAGCGCCGTGTCGCTGGCCGGCCCCCGTGACCGCTGGTACGTGCACACCCTGTGCGCGCTGGAGATCCCCCGCGCCTATCTGCTCGGCGAGTTGACCGAGCGCCCGCCGGACGTGGACGCGCTGGTCGAGGCCGGCGTGTCGGTGACGGTGATCCCCGGCGGCGGCCACAACATGATGCTGGACAACCCCAAGGCGTTCGCGGAGGCGCTCGCCCGATGAAGATCGTGTCCACTGAGGACGCCGGCTCGACGCGTCTGCTGATCACCGGCGGCACGATCGTCAGCATGGACCCGGCCGTCGGCGACCTCGACCGCGGCGACGTGCTGATCACCGACGGCGTGATCACCGAGATCGCGCCGCGCATCGACGCCCCTGACGCCGAGGTCATCGACGCCACCGACCGCGTCGTCATGCCCGGTTTCGTCGACACCCACCGGCACACCTGGCAGACCGCGTTCCGCGGCATCGGCGTCGACTGGACGTTCGCCGAGTACCTGGCGGCCATGCACGGCACGCTCAAGCCCCACTACCGGCCCGAGGACATCTATCTCGGCGTGCTGCTCGGCCGGATGGAGGCCGTCAACTCCGGCATCACCACCATGCTGGACTGGTTCCACGCCGCCCTGACCCCCGAGCACACCGAGGCCGCCATCGACGGACTCCGGGACTCCCCGGGACGATCGGTCTTCTGCTACGGCGCCGGATTCGGCTCGCCCGACCCCGTCGACACCGAACTGCGCCGCGTGCGGGACCGCGTTCGCGACGACGGCCTGCTCACCATGGCGTTGGGGCTGCGTGGCCCGCAACTGACCACAATGGACGTCACCGCCGCGGACCTGAAGACCGCCGACGAACTCGGCCTGCGCGCCAGCGTGCACGTCGGCTCCGGCGGCGCCCGGGGCAGCCGGCCGATCGCCGCGTTCCGCGACCGCGGCCTGCTGTCCGACACGCTGACCTTCGTGCACGCCAACGGCATCGACGACGACGAGATCGCCATGATCGCCGAGGCCGGCGCGTCGGTGTCGATCAGCCCGGACGTCGAGCTGAAGATGGGCTTCGGCTGGCCGATGACCGGCCGCATGGCCGCCGCCGGCGTGCGACCCACGTTCTCCATCGACGACTGCCCCTCGGCCGGCGGCGACATGTTCTCCACCATGCGCACCGCCTTCGCCGTGCAGCGCGGCCTCGACGGCGGCCTGACCTCCCGCGACATCCTCGAGTTCGCCACCGTCGACGGTGCCCGAGCGTGCGGACTTTCCGCCCGAACGGGCAGTCTCACTCCCGGCAAGGACGCCGATGTGATCCTGCTGCGGGCCGACGACCTGAGCGTGTACCCGTTCAACAACCCGGTCGGCACCATCGTCGCCGCCGCCCACCCCGGCCTGGTCGACACCGTGTTGGTCGCCGGCCGGGTGGTCAAACGGCACGGCGCCCTGGTCGGCCAGGACATGCCGCCGCTGATCCTGAGCCTGCGCGACACGCGCAACCGGATTGCTCGGGCGGCCGGCATTCCGCTCGACGGAACGTGGCGTCCCCGGACAGAATCGGAGTAACACCTCTGGGGGAGTCCAAGCATGCACATCGCGTTCATCACCGCGCCCGCCTCCGGTCACGTCCTGCCGACGTTGCCGCTGGTGCAGGAGCTGACCCGGCGCGGGCACCGGGTCACCTACGCCACCTCGGCCGACTTCGGCGACATGATCGCCGCCTCCGGCGCGCAGCTGTTCGCGCTGGACTGGTCGCCGGGCCGGGTCGCCGCGTCCAAGGGCGGCCAGACCACCGGCGAGCTGGCCGACATGCTGCTGCGCAGCATCCGCTCCACCGAGCGGGTGCTGCCCTCGGCGTTCGCGCGGTTCACCGCCGACCGGCCGGACGTGATCGTGCACGACGCGATCACCGTGCTCGGCTCGATGCTCGCCGCCAAGCTGGGGCTGCCGTCGGTGTCGACGTTCCCCAACTTCGCCGGCAACGACAAGTTCGACATCGGCACCGTGCTGCTGCCGCCCGACTTCGACCCGCGGCACCCGGTGTTCCAGCAGTACATCACCGAGATGCACGCCCTGGCCGCCGACTTCGGCGTGCCGGCGTCGGCCGTGGCCGGCGCGGCCAAGACCGCCCAGCTCAACCTGGTGTTCCTGCCGCGCGAGTTCCAGCTGCACGGCGAGGTGTTCGGCGACGAGTTCCGCTTCATCGGCCCCTCCTTCGGCATCCGCGAGGACTCGGCCACGGCGTTGCCCGGCGGCGACTGGGAGCCGCCGGCCGGCCGGCGGCTGCTGTTCGTGGCGCTGGGCACCGTCGTCAACGACCGCGCCGACTTCTTCACGACCGTGATCAAGGCGTTCGGCGGCAGCGACTGGCACGTCGCGATGGCCGTCGGGCACCAGGTCGACATCGCCGAGCTGGGGGAGATCCCGGCCAACGTCGACGTGCGGCCGTTCTTCCCGCAGCCCGAGGTGCTGCGGCACGCCGACGTGTTCCTGTCCCACACCGGCATGGGCTCCACCATGGAGGCCATCATGCGGCAGGTGCCGATCGTGTCGTACCCGCAGATCGCCGAGCAGTCGGCCAACGGCCGCCGCGTTCAGGAGCTCGGCCTCGGCCGGCTACTCGACATCAGCCGCGACGTCGACCCCGACGAGCTGCGCCGCACCGTCGAGGAAGTGGCGGCGGACAAGGACATTGCCGCCAACCTGGCCGCCATGGCCGAGCACGTCCGCGCCGCCGGCGGCCCACCGGCCGGCGCCGACGCCATCGAGCAACTCGTGGCCGGTCAAGGCAAGGCGGGCCGCTGACCATGGCCCACATCGCCTTTGTCGCGCTGCCGGCGGCCGGGCACGTCAACCCGACCCTGCCGCTGGTGGCCGAACTCGTCCGCCGCGGGCACCGCGTCAGCTATGCCGCCGGCGTCGACCACGCCGAGGCCATCACGGCCACCGGAGCCACGGCGTTGCCCGCCCGCACCGGCTCGGTGCGTCCCTCCGGCAGCCTGCACCGGATGCTGCTGGACGGGGTCGAGGCGTGCCGGGTCGCGGTGCCGGCGCTGGAACAGGTGTTCCAGGCGGACCCGCCCGACCTGCTCTGCTACGACATCCTCACCCCCTACGCGCCGCTGCTGGCCCACCGGTTGGGCGTGCCGACCGTGGCCACCGTGCCCACCCACGCCAGCAACGACTCGTTCAACCTGATGAAGCTGCTCATCCCGCCCGACTACGACACCACCGAGTACGTCGCCGCCCGGGCCAAGCTCGCCGCCGACCTCGGCGTGCCCGTCGAACCGCCCACGCCGCGCCGGCAGATCGTGTTCCTGCCGCGCCGGTTCCAGATCGCCGGCGACACCTTCGACGACTCCTACGTCTTCGTCGGGCCAACCCTCGACCAACCGCACGAGGACTGGCGGCCGCCGGCCGGGCGGCGGGTGCTGTTCGTGTCACTGGGCACCGTCGTGAACAACCGGCCCGACTTCTTCCAGGCCGTCGCCCGGGCGTTCGCCGGCACCGACTGGCACGTCGCCATGGCCGTCGGCGACCGCGTCAACCCGTCCCTGCTCGGCGCCGTCCCGGCCAACGTCGAGCTGCGCCCCTACTTCCCCCAGCAGAACGTCCTCAAGTACGCGACGGCCTTCATCACCCACGCCGGCATGAACTCCGTGATGGAGGCCATCGCCCGCCAGGTCCCGATGATCGCCTACCCGCAGACCCCCGAGCAGGCCGCCAACGCCCAGCAGCTCGCCGACCTCGGCCTCGGCCGGGTGCTCACCGACCTGGCCGACCTGCCCGTCACCGTGACGGAAGTCGCCGACGCCCGGGACATCCGCGCCGACCTCGCCACCATGGCCGCCGACCTCCGCGACGCCGGCGGCGCCCCGGTCGCGGCCGACGCCGTGGAGGCAGCGCTGATCTGATCCGCGCTGCCTTGATCGACACTGCCCTGGTCGGCGCGGAATTGTCAGACCCCGCGGGCATGCTGGCGAGCATGCAGACTCGGCCGATACGTGACCGCGACGACCTGGAGGCGGTGCTGCGCACCGCCTTCACCCACATCGGCGAGGTCCGGCACCGGCTGGTCGGCACGGCCGCGGCCTGCTGGCAAGGCGTCGACCTGCCGGTGGGGGACATCGACCTCCTCGTCTCCCGCCGGCACGACGTCGACGCCATCGCCCAGGCGCTGGCCAGATTCCCGTGCATCACCGCGCCCCGGTGGCTGCCGGCCTCGCACCAGTACTTCGCCTCCCACAGCGTCGACGGCGTCGAATTCTCCGTCAGCACCGTGGAGACACCGTGCCCGGAGGACGGTTGGGAGTGCCAGGGGCCTGGGCCGTGGCGGCACTACGTGACCGTGGACGGCATCGACTGCGTGCGGCTGGAACTCCGACTGACCACGGAGCTCCTCCGCGGCCGCCCCGACCGCTACACCCCGCTCCTGGCCCACCTCACCACCCACGGCGCGGACCTGGAACTCCTGCACCGCAGCGTGACCACGCGCGCCGTGCCCGAAACCCTCGCCTACCTGATCGGGCCGGTGCCGAGTGCCCCGAGTGAGCCCCCGGCAGATCGGCACCAATGACCCGATGACCGCTCAGGTCCACTGTGGTGCGTCCTAGATTCCCTGCCATGAGAAGGATTCCGCCCCTGGCCACCACACTCGCGGTCGGCGTGGCCGCTGCCGCCGCCTCGGTCGGCCCCGTCGGCGCGCAGCCGCTGACCGTGCCCGACGGCATCACCGCCGGGATCATGGTCTTCGACCGGCACACGCACGCCACCGAACTCCAGTACAACGCCCATCAGCGGTTCCGCTCGGCGTCCCTGGTGAAGCTGCTCATCGCCCTGGACTATCTGGAGACCAACGGCACGGACGTGCCGCCGGAGGATCTGGCGCAGCTCCAGCCCATGCTCCGCTCCAGCGACGACGATGCCGCCAGCTACCTGTGGGTCAAGGACGGCTGGGAGACCATCGTGCGGCGCATGGTCGCCAAGATCGGCCTCACCTACACCGCGCCGCCGGTCAACCGGGGCATCTGGGGCTACACCGCCGTCAGCGCCGCCGATGTCGTCAAGATCTACGACTACATCCTGACCGGGGCCGACCCGGCCGTGCGCGATTTCATCATGGGCAACCTGCGCCGCTCGACCAAATGCGGCAACGACGGTTTCGGCCAGTCCTTCGGCATTCCCGGCGCGGTGCACCGGCCGTGGGCGGTCAAGCAGGGCTGGTCCGGCTTCGGCGCCGCCCCAGCGCCCGACAAAGGTGTGCAGCCCGGCCAACCCCGTGCCGCCCACTCCCGGCTCCGCCGCCCGCGGCTTCGGCTCGGCCGCGGTCGGTTCCGGCGAGGCCATGGCCGTCACGGGCGATCCGACCCTCGATCTCACCCGCCGTGCCATGCACACGACCGGCACCGTCGGCCCGCACGACGACAAGATCGTGGTCGTGTTGACCCTCGAGCCCGTCGACACGACGTGGGAGGACTCTGCCGCCCGCATCACCGCGCTGACCTCGGTCGTCTACCACATCAGCCAGTGGCCGTGAGGCTTTGATCGACCAGGTTTGATTGACTGGGGGTGTGACCGACGACCTGCGCGCCGACTGCTCCAACTGCCAAGCCCTGTGCTGCGTCGCGCTGCCCTTCACCGCCTCCAGCGACTTCGCGATCACCAAGGCCGCCGGCACGCCCTGTCGCAACCTGCTCGCCGACCACCGCTGCGGCATCCACACCGACCTGCGCGCCAAGGGTTTCCCTGGCTGCACGGTGTTCGACTGCTTCGGCGCCGGGCAGAAGATCACCCAGGTCACCTTCGCCGACCAGCAGTGGCGGCCGGCCGGCGGGGAGCAGCGGCGGCGCATGTTCGACGCCTTCGCCGTCATGCTCCACCTGCACGAGCTGCTCTGGTACCTCGCGCACGCCCGTGAGCTGCGGCCCGCCGCTTCCCTGCGCGATCGCATCATCGCCGCGTACGACACTGTCGAGGCCGTCACACTGTCCTCACCGGACACTCTGCTGGCCGTCGATGTCGCCGCGCACCGCAAAGACGTCAACGAGTTGCTGCTGCGGGCCAGCGAACTCACACGTGCCACCGTGAAAGGCAAGCGCGTGGACCGTCGTGGGGCTGATCTCATGGGCGCGAAGCTCAAGGCGGCCAACCTCGCCGGGGCGAACCTGCGGGGCGCCTACCTGATCGCCGCCGACCTGCGGCAGGCCGACCTGCGCCTGGCCGACGTGATCGGGGCCGACTTCCGTGACACCGACCTGCGGGGCGCCGACCTCACCGACGCCCTGTTCCTGACCCAGTCCCAGGTCAACGCCGCCCGCGGCGACGCGGCCACGAAGATCCCCGCCACCGTCACCCGCCCCGCCCACTGGGCGTGACCCACCCTCGGCGTCAGCTTCGTCTCACAGTCGGGGGCGGGTCAGCGGCGGGGGAGCAGGCGCTTGACCGTGCGGGACAGAACGGCCCGTGCCTCGTCGTCGGCCAGCTCCGGCAGCGTCGAGATGGTGTCGCTGAGCACGGCGATCGACCGCACCGCCAGCAGCTGGTCGGGCGTG
Source organism: Kutzneria sp. (assembly GCA_036403095.1). Taxonomy (GTDB): domain Bacteria; phylum Actinomycetota; class Actinomycetes; order Mycobacteriales; family Pseudonocardiaceae; genus Kutzneria. Next base: position 12,343 of record DASWRQ010000018.1, read on the forward strand.
GGGGAGTCGCCGTAGATCACGTGGGCGAGCCGGTCCAGCAGGTCGAGCATCTGGCTGGCAGCCTTCATCCGCCCGTGCATCACGGGATCGGCGGCCAGCACGCTGATCGTCGCGCGCCGCGACACGGTCAGGTCGGCGAAACCGTCGGCGGCGGCGTCGATGCGGCGCTGCCGGGTGGTCTGCGCCTCGGCGTCGGCGATGATCGCGGCCACACCCTCGTACACCGGCTCGCAGATCGACTGCAGCAGCTCCAGCTTGGACGGGAAGTGGTAGTACACGGCGGCCTTGGTCAGTCCGAGCTCGTCGGCGATGTCCTGCAGCGAGGTGGCGTCGTAGCCGCGGGCGGCGAACAGCGTCAGCGCGATGTCCTGGATGGTGGCGCGCGTACGGCGGGCCTGCTCGGCTCTGACTCCTGGGCTCACGGCCACCAGCATCCCATTTCACCTGCCGGGCGACAAGTGAGTCACTTGACGAGCGGCAGGTGAACGGAGCAAGGTTGACCGTGCTACCCCCTCTCACAATGGAGCAGAAGCCATGCCGTTGCAGGGCGAGTACGACCCGAGCCCGTCCGACTGGGTGCGCGAGCAGGTCGACAAGTACGAGCGATCGGGCGGCACCGAGGCCACGGAGCTGCGCGGAGTGCCGGTCGTCGTGATCACCACCGTCGGCGCCAAGTCGGGCAAGCTGCGCAAGAACCCGGTGATGCGCATCGAGCACGACGGCGTCTACGCCGCGGTCGCCTCTCAGGGCGGCGCGCCGACACATCCCGTCTGGTACCACAACTTCAAGGCCAATCCACTGGTCGAGGTGCAGGACAAGACCGTCAAGAAGGACTACCGGGCACGTGAGCTCGAGGGCGAGGAGCGCCAGCTGTGGTGGGACCGCGCCGTCCAGGTCTGGCCGGACTACGCGGAGTACGCCAAGAAGACGGATCGGCTGATCCCGGTGTTCGTGCTGGAGCCCGTGAACTGAGGAAACCCGTTGGCCGCCCCGGCCAGCGTGGCCGACATGATCTCCGTGCGCGCCGTGGGCGTCGACGACTGGGCCAGCTGGCGTGAGCTGCCGCTGGCCGCGCTCGCCGACGCCCCGCACGCGCTCACCGCCACCCTGGACCAGTGGCGCGAGGCCGCCGAGACGCGCTGGCGCGAGCGGCTGCCGCCGGCGCGCTGCACGCGGAAGTCCTTGGTGTGAGCGGGCAGCTCAGCACCGGGTCAACTTGCACCCCGGCCAAACTTGCACTGGGTCCAAGTTGCTCGTACGGTGACGAGGTGGCCGACGCCGAGCAGCAGGGGCTGCGGGAACGCAAGAAACTCCAGACCTGGCGGACCATCCGCGAGGCGGCGTTCCGGCTGATCGAGGAGCGCGGCTACGACGCGGTGAGCGTGGAGGACATCGCGGCGGCGGCCGACGTCTCCCGCAGCACGATGTTCAACTACTTCCCGACCAAGGAAGCGATCGTGCTCGACCCGGACCCGGAGACGCCGGCGGTCTGGCGGGCGCTGCTGAGCGAGCATGGCGACGACGAGCCGCTGTGGACGGCGCTTCAGAACGTGTTCCTCGGCTACATGGCGACCTTCTGCGACGTCCTGGCCGTGCAGAAGCGGCTCAAGGCCACCTACCCGAAGCTCGCGGAGTCGGTGCGCGACCACGGCGAGCAGTTCGGCGTCGAACTGCGGGCCTGGGTGGCCGAGCGCACCGAGCCTGGCCACGAGATCGAGGCCGCCCTCCTGCTCAACACCGCCCAGGCCGTGGTCGGCACGGCCTACACCATGTGGTCGCCGGACGACGGCTTCGACCGCCTGCTCGACCTCGCCCGCGACTGCTTCGCCCGGGCCGGCAACGGATTCTCTCCTGACCACTAAGGACAGTTCCCCATGAGCAAGATCTGGTTCATCACCGGCGCGTCCCGCGGCTTCGGCCGCAGCTGGACGATCGCCGCCCTGGAACGCGGCGACAAGGTGGCCGCGACCGCCCGCGACACCGCCACGCTCGCCGACCTGGCCGACAAGCACGGCGATGCCCTGCTGCCGATCCAGCTCGACGTCACCGACCGGGCCGCGGACTTCGTCGCCGTGCGGCAGGCCCACCAGCACTTCGGCCGGCTCGACATCGTGGTCAACAACGCCGGCTACGGCCACTTCGGCTTCATCGAGGAGGTCACCGAGGCCGAGGCCCGCGCCCAGTTCGACACCAACGTGTTCGGCGCGCTGTGGGTCACGCAGGCGGCGATCCCGCTGATGCGCGAGCAGGGTTCCGGCCACATCGTGCAGATCTCCAGCATCGGCGGCGTCACGGCGTTCCCGACCGTGGGCATCTACAACGCGTCCAAGTGGGCGCTGGAGGGCTTCACCGAGGCCCTGGCCCAGGAGGTTGCCGGCTTCGGCATCAAGACCACGCTGATCGAGCCCGGCGGCTACGCCACCGACTGGGGCGGCGCGTCGGCCGTGCGCTCCGAGCCGCTGCCGGCCTACCAGCCGATGCGGGACGCCATGGCCGAGCGCCGTGCCTCCTACACCGGCACGCAGCCGGGTCCGGACGACACCACCGCGGCCGTGTTCGCGGCCATCGACGCCGAGAACCCGCCCAAGCGCCTGCTGCTGTCGGGCACCGCGTTCGACATCGCCCAGAACGTCTACGCGGACCGGGTCAAGACGTGGTCGGAGTGGGAGCAGACCTCCCGCTCGGCCTGACCTGCGCACGTGAGTGGCTCACTCGGCCGTAGGGCCACTCACGTGCGCAGGTCACGGAGTGAGGAGATCGACGCCGCCGACCGCGCTAGTACGGTGTGCCCTGCTCGGAATGCCGCTGCGAGGGGGTCCACATGACGTACGAGCCGACCACGCCGAACCCGCATTCGCACCCGGCGGCCAAGCCGCAGGGCGGCGCCGGGATGGCCACGGTCGCGCTGCTGGTGGGCCTGTTCGGCTGCATCGTGTGGCTGCTGCCGATCAACGAGTCCGGCATCCGGCACTACCTGCCGCTCCCGTTCGCGGTGGGCGGGATCGTGCTGTCGGTCCTGTGCCTGTCCAGCCACCGCCGCGGCACCGTCGCGGCCGTGATCGGCCTGCTGCTGTCGGTACTGGCCCTGATCCTGGGCATCATCATGGTGGCCAACGAGTTCCTGCGCTTCATCCCATAGCGGGCGAAAACTCGGTCGTGGCCGTCGGCCGATCGCCGTAGCGTGCACGGCCATGAGCGACATCGAACGCGAGTCCCTGCTGGAGTTCCTGCAACGACAGCGGGACCTGGTGCCGTGGAAGCTCCAGGACGCCTCCGACGACGCGCTGCGGGCCGTCATCACCCCGAGCGGGCTGACCGCGCACGGCATCGTGCTGCACCTGACCAACGTGGAGCGGTCCTGGTTCCGCCGGGTCTTCGCCGACCAGCCCGGCCTGACCTTCGACTTCACCGAGCAGGACGACGACGGCGACTTCAAGCCGCCGGCCACCGTCACGATGACCGAGCTGCTGGCCGACTACGCCGCCGAGACCAAGCGCTGCGACGAGGTCATCCTGGCCGCCGACTCCCTCGACGACATCGCCGCGCGCCGCGACAAGAGCCTGCGCTGGATCCTGCTGCACCTGATCGAGGAGACTGCCCGCCACCTCGGCCATCTCGACCTGCTGCGCGAGCAGGCCGACGGCGCCGCCGGCGAACGCCCCGAGGGCTGAACCTAGCGCAGCTGCGCGACCACCCCGGCCATCTCCTGGTAGCTGGCCGGGATCGTGTCCGCCGACCCCAGTCGATGCCGCTCGATGCGCACCGCCCCGAGGTGAACTGCCCGGTACAGCGCCGACCGCCACGCCGCGTTCCGGGACTCCGACGGCCGACCGTAGGTGTCCCAGAACGCATCCCGGTCGGTGCCGGGCCGCCGCATCGCCTCGTAGATGCTCCAGTCCGCGGCCGGATCACCCCACGACGTCCGGTCGTGGTCGAACACCCCGACGATTCGTTCCCCGTCCAACCGCACGTTGGGCACCCACAGATCGCCGTGCAGCAGCCGAGGCTCGGTGATCTCGTCCAGCACTGCGGTGTTCTTCGCGGCCAGCGCGGCGACCTCGCGCATGTCGGCCGAATCCAGCCCGGCGTCGTGGATATCGGCCACGGTGTCGTCCACAATGGCCAACACCGCCTCGCTCCACGTGGCGAACGTCGGCCCGGCCGGGCGGCCGAACCGCTCGCCGCGTACCCCGTGCACGGTCCGCACGATCTCGCCCAGCTGCCGGAAGAACCCCGGTTTGTCGGCCAGCGCCCGGAACCCCTCCGGGCCGGGCAGCCCGCCCAGCACCGTCTGGAAGGTGTAGTCCCGCGACACGAGGTCATGCGTGAAATCCACGAACAGGGTGCGCGGCATCAGGTCCGCGATGGGCGCGAAGAACGGCAGCGACGCGTGCTCGTGCCGCATGAAGCCCCGTTCGATGCGGTAGGACCACGCCGGCGCCACCCGCAGGATCGCCGACTCCCCGCCGAGATCCACCCGGTACGTGGTGTTGAACGAGCCGCCGCCCAGCTCCACCGCCGACACCGGCTCCAGCCCGAACCCGCGCCGGCACACCGCCACCACCTGATCGGCGGTCAACGGCTGCTGGAACGCCCCGTCCGGACGGGTGATCGACTCGTAGCGCACCCGCCGACCCTGCCACGCGAGCGCCCGGCGAGCGACCGGGTTGTCACAGGCGAACTACCCACCACGCCGCACGGCGATCCGCCCCTGAGGTAACGGCCACCGGGTGCGGGCCGACTGTGGGGCGTGGAGCAGAACATCTGGCGCGATCACAAGGTCTTGGAACTGATTTGCGATGCGCTCGGCGAGGTGAAGAAGGCGGCCAACGGGTCTGGCCGCGCCTATATGACCACCTACCAGTTGGCCATCAAGATCGACCGCGACCATCCAGAGGTCAGACGGGCGCTCGGAGTCGGGATCGGCGGCGTCGGCACAGGCCGGCACGACAGCTTCCCGCAGTACCTCGGCCGCGAGTTGTCACGCCGCAGCGGCAAGGAGGGCTTTCCGGTGGAGATGGCCTACCTGTCCAACGACCATGTCACCACCGCGACCTTCGAGGCTGCCGGTGGCAAGGAAATCACCAGTAGCCTCACCGGCACCGGGTACTTCACGTCCCTCTTCCGGCTGCGGGACTGAGGGCTACTCGTCCTTCTCCAGCGGGGCCTGGCCGAGCAGGGCGCGAAGGGCCTCCTCGTCGATGGGCTGATCGACTGCGCGGGCCAGTGCGGCGCGAAGATCGGCCAGGCGGCGCTGCTCGGCCTGGGTCGCGGCGGCCGCCTGGCCGAGGTCGCGGCGCAGGTCGCTCAGCTGCTGGTGCAGCGGTGCCAAGGACTCGGCGTAGGACTGGCTCGCGGCGGTCAATTGGCTGGTCAGGGCGTCGATCCGGGCCTCGGCGGCGGTGGCCGCGGCCTGCGCCTGCTGACGGAACTCGGCCGCCTGGGCCTGGAGACGCTCGTCCTGCCGCTGAGCCAACGAGGTCTGGAGCTCCTGCAACGCCTGCACGTGATCGGCGCGGAGCTGCTCACGCTGCCGCGCCGACTCCTGTCGTTCGCGCTCCAGGACCTGTTGGAGGTCGGCGACCCGGTCCTGTGACTGGCTGACCTTGTCCAGCGCCTGCTGCTTGGTCCGTACGGCATCGTCCCGGAGCTGCTCCGCCACCCGCTGCTCGGCCAAAGCCTGGTCACGGGCTTTGAGGGCCTCGGCGGCTTGGCGTTCCGCGGCCTCCTTGGCGGCGATGGCGTCCGCTGTCTCCTGACGGGCCGCCGACGCCTCGGCCAACGCCCGGTCCCGCTCCGCCGCGGCGCGATCGGCCTCGACCCGGGCCTCCTGCCGTTGCTCCTCGGCGGTCTCCTTGGCCGCCAAGGCATCCGCTGCCTCGCCGGTGACCCGAGTGCTCAGCTCGCCCACCACCGACCGCAGCGGATCCAGCGCCGCCACCACCGTCGCCAGGCTCCCGTCCAGAGCCCCGAGGTCCAACGGGGTGATCGGTTGGGGCCCGTACAGGTGCACCCAGATCTCGCGCTGCTCGTCCAGCATCGCGCAGGTGATCACCTTCGCGCCCCAGTTCCCGTACCGCTCCGGGTCCGGCGCGCAGTAGGGCGTCGGCCTACCCCCGCGCGGCGACAGCTCCGGCAGCGCCCGTCCGCAGTACGCGCACTGCGCCCCCGTGCCCGCCGTCAACGCCCGCAGCGTCGCCTCGCGCCGTTCGTCACGCCCTCCGCGCCGCACCGGAGGGGAGAGGTGCCGTTCACCAGCATCAACGCTCACGTCGGACACCCTATCACAATAGGTTTCGAAACCGAAACCGGCGGTTCAAGTTAGAAAATCAAAACCTATCGTCCGACACGCCTGTCTAGATTCATATGGATAAGCAAGATTATTGATATGAACTACCGGTAGCGGTCTCCGCGACCTCCGAAGGGAATCATGAGGCCCGCGATCGTCACGGTGACGGAAGTGAACGGCGATTTTGTCCCAACGTGAGTGGCTCAGGTGACGTCTGAGGTCAAATGAGCCGCTCACGTAGCGGGAACCCCCCGGTGTCAGCCGGCGGGCCGGCCGAACCAGCGGGCGAGGTGGTCGTCCAGGTCCCGTTGATCGTCGCCGAGCCAGGCGACGTGGCCGTCGGGCCGGAGTAGGACGGCCGGAACGTCCAGGGAGGCAGTGGGATCGGCGAGGTGGTCGACCCGGTCCGACCAGCCGCCGACGGTCAGGCGCTCGGTGCGGTCCAGCAACAGACCACGGCCGCGATGCAACAGGTCGTAGAGCCGGCCCTGCTTCACGTCGATGTCCCGCAGGCGGCGGCCGAGCAGGTCCGGGCCGGGACCGAAGTCGTAGCGGATGGCGATCGCGGCGATCTTCTCGATCAGGTGGCGGTTCACCTCGTCGAAGTCCATCAGCTCGGTCAGCAGCTCCCGCACGGCCCGCGGGCCCGGCTCGTTGGCCGACAGCTCCATCTGGGCCCGGGTGTTGACCAACACGCCCGCGGCCACGGGATGACGTTCGGCCTGATAGGTGTCCAGCAGCGCCGCTGGAGCCCAGCCGCGGACCTGCGCGGCCAACTTCCAACCGAGGTTGACCGCGTCCTGCACGCCCAGGTTGAGGCCCTGACCACCGGTCGGCGGCCGTCGGTCACCACCGGCTCGCCGTCGCGCACCCGCACCACCGCCGCAGTCGACGGACTACCCAGCGCGTTGGTGTCCAACAGCTCACCCGACTCCCGGGTCAGCCGCTGGAACTCGTCGTGCCCGGCCATCACCGCCTCCCGCTCCGGCGCCGAGAGCCCGGCCCAGGTCTCGTCGTTCATGTAGATCATCAGCAGGTACTTCACCGAAGGCCTCCTCGCGTCACCGCTCGCGTCACGACGAGGTCGGAGCCGCCGGTTCCGTCTCGACATCGGCCTCCAGCGCACGGTACGTCCGGTTGCTGGCCGCCGCCGCCCGCTGCTCCCGACCCGTCGCGTCGATGTAGTTCTGGCTCGTGGCCAGACTCGCGTGGCCCAGCAGAGCCATGATCTCCGACGCCGTCGCCCCGTCCTCGGCCAGCCGCGTCGCGAAAGTGTGCCGCAACGCGTGCAGGCTCGCGCCCACCGGCACCCGATCGTGCAGCCCCGCCCAGCGGTAGCAGGACTTCACCAGGTACTCCAGCGCACCCCGCCCGATCGGCCCACCGGCCCGATCCCGCAGCAGGGGAGCGCCACGCCCGAACCGCTCCTTGGGGAAGCGGGTCCGGCACGAGGCCAGATAGGCGTCGATCACCTTCTCCATCGACGGCTCCACCGGGATCGACCGGTCCCGGCTGCCCTTGCCGTGGACGTGCAGTCGCATCTCACCCGGCCGTCCCACCAGCGAATTCACCGTCAGCGTGCGCATCTCCGCCGACCTCAGGCCGGCCAGCAGGCCCAGCGCGATCACCAGCACGTCCCGCTCCGGCCACGGATCCCGCGCCTTGCGATCCCCGCTGCGCGCCGCCGCCAGCAGCCGTTCCGGCGTGTCCTCACCGCGCAACGGCTTGGGGGACAGGGGAGGGGTGCGTGGGCGGGCCACCGCCCCGATCGGGTTGCCCGGCAGCAGGCCGTCGGCCACGCAGAACGTCAGGAACTGGTTCCACGTCGACCAGGCCCGCAGCACCGAGGACTTCGCGTGGCTGTCCGCGAACGCCCCGAACACCGCCCGCAGCGCCGGCCCGGTCAGGTCCTCGACGACCAGCATCTCCACCTCGCCGCCGATCTCCTCGACCAGCAGCGCCGTGATCCCCGCCAGGTCGCGCCGGTAGGCATCCGTCGTGTGCGGCGAGTCCTTGCGCGGCCGTCGCGCCGCGAAGAACGCCAGTTGAGCGTCCACAAGCCTCATGTGGATCTTGTACCGCACACCCCTGACAGTTTCACGCGCCGCGTGCCGCGGCGGGCGGGTTCGCTCTGATCCGGTCTCTTCCCTGGCCACATTTAGAGCGCCGCGTCGGCTCCCGGGTGGGGCGCGTTGGGTGGCGGCGCTCGAAATGCGGCATGCGGTCCAGAGACCGGCGCGAACCCGCGTTCTGGGGTGTGCGGATCAACGTAGGACGGTGAGCTTTTCGATCTTCCCGCCGGTGGTGTCAGCCTGCACCGAAGCCACCAGAGTGTTCTTGGCGTCCCGGAACAGCGCTATTGCCGTGTTCGGGCCGGTCGTCAGCACCTGGACCTCGTAGCGGCTCAGCCCTTCAAGTTCCTCGTGATCCAGGGCGTTCAGCAGGACCTCGCGGGGCGCGGGCTCGGGCGGCACGGGGGAGCCGGCCGCCTCGAACAGCTCCGGCAGCTTCGACACCGCGCTGACCGCCCTGGGGAAGCCCGCGAACGCGGCCGTCTCGACCAGGATCTCGCTGATCTCCGCCGGCGTGAGGCCGGCCGCCAGACCCGTCCTGACGTGCACGGACAGGGGAGACTCCCAGCAACCGGCGGCCACGATCGCCGCGATGGCCACCGCCTCGCGGGTGCGCTCGTCCAGGGCGGGGCGGTGGGACAGATGCCCGTAGACCGTGCCGACCGCCAGCTCGGCGAGCCCAGGGGAGGCCCGGAACAGCTGGTCCAGCCGCTCCTTGCCGCCTTCCACCAGCGACGCGAAGGTGTCACGCCCACGCTCGTGCAGCCGTGCCATCTCGTCCGACATGCGTGACTCCCCTGGGCTCGCTGGTCTACACTGGACGTTCAGTGTCCGTTTTGCTGCATAATGGCGATTATGCATGAAAAGTCCGCTTGTCCCGGTCGATCCGGGCGGCGACGCCTCCAAGGGGATCCGGCGCTCCCAACACGTCCCTGAGCGCCTTTCGGACCCCTCCGGTCCGCCGTCCACGTCGCCATCGCGCCGACGATAGCTCTGAGCGCACGTGACGCGGTGTTGAATGCCCGTAGCGGCGAATCTGACGTTTCGACAGTCAGCCAGAACGCCTTCAGTCCAGGCTGAGACGCCTGGTGATGTAAGGCCGATAATCTACATTATGTTAAGTAGTGGTGATCTCGACCCCTCCTCCAGTGCCCATGATCACCCTCTAGGCCATTCGGCCCAGTCGTGTCGCTAGACTTGCGGCATGCTGAGAGCGTCCCCGTGTCGACCCAGCCGATCGGAGCGTGCCCCGTTGAGCACAGCACTTGAGCGTGAGGGCCTCCCGATCAGCATCGAGGAATTCGATGAGTTGCCCATGGACAACTCACACTGCTTGGAGATCGAGGACGGTCGACTGCTCGTGATGAACCGCCCCGCTGGTCCGCACATCAAGGCGGCCCAGCGTCTGGTCAGCTATCTCAACGACCAACTGCCCGACGAGTTGGAAGCGATGATCGAGTTTCAGGCCGAACTGACTGGTCCGTCGCCGCGTCGCATCCCAGATGTTGTTGTCTGTCCCACGGAGGCATCCGATCAGCTGCGCGTGCGAGCCGACCAGATCCTGCTCGCTGTCGAGGTCGTATCTCCAGGTGAGTCTGCAGCCCGGGACTACATCAAGAAGCCGGCTGAGTATGCCGCCAATGGCATCCCGGCGACCTGGGTGATCGATATTCAGGAGAATCCCATCACCCTGACCGTCTACACCTTTGATGACAGCGGCCAATACCACTTCTCGTCGCTGATCACCGGCAGCTACACCGGCATGGTCGGCGGCCACGAGGTCACGATCGACCTCGACGTGCTCACCGGCCCTCGGCGAAAGCGGAACTGAGCGGCCGACGGCCCACCGCGACCGTGCCGGAGACCTCCTCTGAGTGCTCGACCCGGGTCTCCAGGCCGGCGTCGGCGAGCAAACGCACTGTGGTGGCCGCCTGGCGAACGCTGGTCTCGATGAGCACGTGACCGCCGGGCCGGAGCCACGTCGGCGCATCCTTGGCGACCCGCCGGTGCATCTCCAGGCCGTCCACGCCGCCGTCCAACGCCACCCGAGCCTCATGGTCGCGTGCCTCGGGCGGCATCATGCCGATGTCCTCGGTCGGCACGTACGGGGCGTTGACCAGCAGCACGTCGACCCGCCCACGGATCTCCGGCGGCAACGCGTCATACAGATCGCCGGCGAACACCTGTCCGCCAACGGATTCGAGGTTGCGACGGGCGCAGCGGACGGCGGCCGGGTCGATGTCGGCGGCGTACAACTCGAAATCGGACATTCCGGCTACGGTGGCGACGCCGATGGCCCCGGTGCCGCAGCACAGGTCGACGACGACGCCGCCCGGGGAAACCAGTGTGGATGCCTGCTCCACCAGGAACTCGGTACGGCGGCGAGGCACGAACACGGTCGGTTCGACGGCGATGCGCAGCCCGCAGAACTCGGCCCAGCCGACGATCTGCTCCAAAGGCTCTCCCCCGACTCGTCTGTCCACCATGGACTCGAGATCGGCCGGCGACGATGCGGCGGCGGTCAGCAACTCGGCCTCGTCCTCGGCGAACACGCAGCCCGCCGCCCGAAGCGTGGTGACGATGTCGATCAGGCACTCCCCTGTCACAAAAATGGTCGGCACACAGTAGCGGGTCTCCCCTACGCTCCGGCGCATGGAAACGGTGATCTCGCGCGTGGGGCTGCGCCAAGGCAGCAAGTCGCCCTGGCTGCTGACCTACGAGGACGGCCGTCAGGCGGTGCTGCGTGACCAGGGGCCGTTCGACACGGAGATCGCCGCGCTGACGGCCGCGGCCGAACACGGTGTGCCGGCGCCGAGGGTGCTGTCCAGCACCGAGACGGAGCTGCTGCTCTCGGTGGTGCCGGGCAGCAGCCTGATCCCGACCGTGCTCGAGCCGGGCCGGCTGGAGGCGATCGGCGCGGCCGCGGCGGCCATTCACGTGGTGGAGTTGGCTCCCAGCAAGGATTTGCCGGCGCGGCACCGGCCGATCGAGCTGGTCGACTTCGACGACTGGCGGGCCCGTCGCACCGCCTCTCCCCTGCTGCTGCGGGCGATGGAGGCGCTCGCGTCGCGGCCGGAGCCGCCGCATCCGACCGTCCTGGTGCACGGGGATCTGTGGCAGGGCAACACGATGTGGCTGGACGGCGAGCTGGTGGCGGTGATCGACTGGGACTGCGCGGGCGTCGGCCACCCGGGCGTGGATCTCGGTTCGCTGCGGTGCGACGCGGCCCTGTTCTACGGCCCGGAGTACGCGGATCGAGTGCTGGACGGCTGGCGCGAGCGGGCCGGCCGGGTGGCGCCGGATGTGGCGTACTGGGATGTGGTGGCGTCGCTGAGCACGCCGCCGGATGTCGGCGAGTGGATCCCGAACGCGGTCGACCAGGGCCGGGCCGATCTGGACGGACCGACCCTCAACGCGCGTCGGGACGAGTTCCTGCACGCCGCGCTCAACCGGCTGTGACGCGGCGGACCAGGTCGTTGATGCGCTGACGCCAGCCGTCGAGGTCGGCGTCGGCCTCGCTGGCGACGGTCCGGGTGAGTTCGAGGCGGGCGCCGTGCCCGGTGCCGGCCGACAGCTCGATGTGCACGGACGGGTCGGCGGCCAGGTCGCCAAGGGCGGCGCGGACGACGTCGGCGGGCCGGGTGAGCTGGCGTTCGAAGCGGACCTGGTAGCCGTCGCCGACGGGGGTGACACTCCCCTGGTCCAGGCCGAACTGGTGGATGAGCTGCTCGTGGTGCTCGTCGGAGGGCCGTTCCGGGCGGATTTCGTCGCCGTTGACGTGCGCCAGCAGGGCGTTGAGGCAGACGGTCCAGCCGGAGCCGTAGCTGGCGGCGGCGGGGCGGTCGTCGAAGACGTGGGTGAACACGAGCCGGCAGCCGTCGCCGTCGGGTGTGAGCTCGAAGTGGATGAGGTCGTCGCTCTCTCGGTGCATCTCGGGTGGGGCGTGCTCGGAGAAGGCGAAGACCTTGGGCGGGTCGAGCTGGGTGACGACGGCGTGCATGCCCTCGAAGTCGATGCGGCCGCCCACGCGCAGGTCGATGGCCAGGGCGCGGATCGGGTACCAGGCGTTGAGCTGCTCGGGGTCGGTGATGGCCCGCCACACGGTCTGCGGCGGGTGCTTCAGGTGGCGTTCGAAGCGCAGCGCCGGGCGGCCGTCGGTGTGGGTGCCGAGTGTCGGGTCCATGGCCGCGAATATAGCCTTACGGGAATATGCTGGCAACGGCATGGAAGGGAAATTCGGTCGTCGCCGAGCCTCCGGAGAGGTCAGGATGCCGCGGTGACGTGGACAGTCGAGGCGGTCGATCCCGACGGGGCGGTGGGCGCGGGCCTGCTGCGCGAGTACTTCACGGACATCGTCGACCGCTACTGGGGCCGGCCGCAGGCGCCCGAGGTCGTGGACCAGGTGCTGCTGGAGGAGCCGAGCGATGACCTGGTGCCGCCGACGGGCCTGCTGCTCGCCGCCTTCTACGACGGCGAGCCGGTCGGCTGTGGCGGCTTCCGGGTGCCCTCCCCCGGGCTCGCCGAGCTGACGCGCATCTTCGTGCGTCCGTCGCTACGAGGTCGAGGCGGCGCGGCCGTGCTGCTGCGGGAACTGGAACGGGCGGCCGTCGGCTTCGGCCTGACGACCGCCCGCTTGGACACGCGGAAGGATCTGGTCGAGGCGCGTCGGCTGTACGCGCGCCACGGCTACGTCGAGATCCCGGCGTTCAACAGCTCGCCGCACGCGGATCACTGGTTCGGGAAGAGCCTGGTCTAGACGGCGGCGACGGCCTTGTGGCCGCCGAGCCGCAGGGTGATGCCGTGGGCCTTGAGCAGGCGGCGGAACCACAGCAGGGACACGGCGATGCCGAGGGCGACCATGCTGTAGGAGCCGGCGGTGCTGACCATCAGGAAGCTGCCGACGGTGGCGCTGGCCAGGGCCCACAGCGTGGTGACGCCGTTGGTGATGAACACCAGCGCCCACAGGAACGAGACCTGGCGGAAGAACTTCTGCACGTGCGGGTGGCCGGTGACCACGGTCGGGAACGCGCAGAAGTCGTCGGCCAGCTTGGCCAGCAGCGGCCGGTTGAGCGGCAGCGTGGCCAGCAGGATGGCGGCGAAGGCGAAGTTCTGCACGGTCGGCTGGAGGAAGTAGAGGAAGACGCTGCCGGTGAGGTAGCCGACGAGCGTGCGCACGCAGAGCAGTGCCGTGGTCACCCACAGCACGGCGGGGATTTCCTTGCGCAGCAGGATGCGGCGCGCGAGCGCCGCCAGCGACCAGCCGAGGGCGGCGAACAGCGCGCCCTGGAGGCCGACGAGGGTGAACACGAGGTAGAACAGGCCCAGTGGGACCAGTGTCGACTCCAGCAGGTGCTGGGCGCCACGGCGCACTAAGGCCAGTGGTGCGGGGAGGTGGACCGTCATGTGCTCGGGCATGTGTGGTCGGCCGTCTCGCAGTGGGTGTGTGTCGGGGTGGGCGGAATGCTAGCTGACGCAGGTGCTGGGTTCCTGTGAGGGAGACGTTCAAACCTCGGTTCGGGTTCACTGATCCGGTCGGCCGATCTCCGCGTAGGTAGCGATGTGCCGGACAGTGGTGAGTTGATCGACGGGCGCTACCGCCTGGTGTCGTGCATCGGCCGAGGCTCCATGGGCGCGGTGTGGCGTGGCCGTGACGAGCGGCTGAACCGCGAGGTCGCGTTGAAGTTGGTGACGGTGCGCGGCCTGTCCCCCGACGACGCCAGCGAGCGGGAGGCGGTGGCGCGGGCGGAGCGGGAGGGCCGGATCACGGCCCGCCTCCAGCATCCCAACGCGATTTCCGTGCACGACGTGGTGGAGCACGACGGCCGGCCGTGTCTGGTGATGGAGTACCTGCCCTCGCGGAGCCTGTCCGACGTCGTGGAGACCAAGGGTGTGCTGTCGCCGACGGAGCTGGCGACGATCGGGTTCCAGGTGGCCACGGCGTTGGCCGCGGCGCACGAGTTGGGCATCGTGCACCGGGATGTGAAGCCGGACAACGTGTTGCTGGCCGAGGACGGCACGGCCAAGATCACTGATTTCGGGATCGCGCGGGCGCCCGACGACGGGGCGGTGACCGCGGTGGGCATTCTCGCGGGCACTCCGGCCTACCTCGCGCCGGAGGTGGCGACCGGGTCGGAGACCAGCCCGCGTTCGGACGTGTTCTCGCTCGGTTCGACCTTGTACGCGGCTTTCGAGGGCAAGCCGCCGTACGGGATGGACCAGAACACGATCGCGCTGCTGCACCAGGTCGCCTACGGGGAGATCACGCCGCCGACGCGCGGCGGCGCCGTGGCCGATCTGCTGGTGGAGATGCTGCGGCGTGATCCGGAGACGCGTCCGACGATGGTGGAGGTGGCGGACCGGTTCGAGCGGATTCTGGCCGGTTCGTCCCCTCTGCCGGCGCCGCCGATCGCGCCGTCGCAGCAGCCGGGAACACAGCAGCCGGGGACGCGGCAGATGCCGATGGTGCCGGAGCCGCGTCGGGGTTCGCCGGTGGGTCGGTGGTTGGCGTTGGCCGTGCCCGTGGCGGCGGCTGTCGTCGCTGTCGGCCTGGTCGTGGCGCAGCAGTTCGTGGTGCATCCCGTGGCATCTCCGGCGCATTCCCCGCTGATGTCGTCGGTCCATGCGCCCACTCCGCCCCCCGACACCACGGCCGCCGATCCGGTGTCGTCGTCGGCCGGCTGTTCGGCCCACTACGACGTGATGAACAGCTGGTCGACGGGCTATCAGGCGGCCGTGACGATCACCAACCTGACCGGCTCGCAGCTGAGCGGGTGGCAGGTGAGCTGGCGGCTACCGGGCGGTCAGCGCGTGACGAGCCTGTGGAACGGCACCTTCTCGCAGCAGGGCTCCGTGTTGGTGGTCCGCAACGCCTCGTGGAACGCGGTGCTCGCCGCCAACACCTCCACCAGCTTCGGCCTGGTCGCCGGCTCCCCCAGCTCGTCCCCCTCCCGCCCCCAGCTAACCTGCACAACCCTCTCCCAGTAACGCCCGGTAATCGTGCGGAAGGGACCTTTCCTCCACTCCGAGTGGAGGAAAGGTCCCTTCCGCGCTTAGAAAAGGCTTTCTTGCTTGGGTTTGCGCTTCTTGGGGGTGGGGTCGCCGATGCGTTCGGTGACGGTTGGGCTGATGGCGGAGAGGAACGGGGACGGGGCGGCGGTGCGGACGGCGCCCTGGCGTAGGCGTGTGGAGGCGTGGCTGAGGTAGAGGTGCTGCTGGGCGCGGGTCATGCCGACGAAGAACAGGCGGCGTTCCTCGTTGACGGCTTCGGGGTCGAGGTTCTCCCCGGGCCAGCGCATGGGCAGCAGCCCGTCCTCGCAGCCGACGAGGAACACGACGGGGAACTCCAGGCCCTTGGAGGCGTGCAGGGTCAGCAGCGACACCCGGTCGGCCCGCGGGTCCCAGGTGTCGACCTCGGCACCGAGGGCGAGCTCGGACAGGAAGCCGGCGACGTCGTCGCCGTGACGGAGCGCCAGTGGCATGAGGAGCTCCAGGGCCGTGAAGGCGTCTTCGTCGTCGATCGAGGCGGCGGCCTGGCGGACCCGGTCGGCGACGGAGCCGTGCAGCCCGACCAGGCCGAGTTCACGGGCGAGGACCCGGACGCCGGGGCGGTCGGTGAGCCGGTCGTGGGAGCGCTTCTGGAACGGCACGCCGGCGCGGGTCAGGGCCTCCATGACGGCCCTGGCCTGGTTGCTGGTCCGGTAGAGGACGGCGAAGTCGTTGAACGACAGGCCCTGTGTGCCGTCGCCGGCGACGCGGCCGGTGTCGAGGGAGTGGAACGAGGAGCCGCCGAGCAGTTGGTCGATGGTGCGGGCGACGAAGCTGGCCTCGGCCGGCTCGTCGATCGCGTGGTGCAGGCCGATGCGGGTGTGCTCGAGGTGCGGTCCGCACGGCGTGAGGGTCCGGTCCTCGACCAGCGTGGTCGGGGTGATGGCCTGCACGGCGCCGGCGAGGATGTGCTTGCTGGACCGGTAGTTGCGGCCCAGCTGCACGCGGGTGGCGCCCGGGAAGTCCTCCTGGAACCGCAGGAAGAAGCCGACATCGGCACCGCGGAAGCGGTAGATGGCCTGGTCGGGGTCGCCGATGACGGTGAGGCCGCCGGCAGCCGAAGATCCGCCTGCGGGGTCGAGAGTGGGCGCAGCGCACAGCAGGCGCAGCAGCCGGTACTGGGTCTCGTCGACGTCCTGGTACTCGTCGACGCTGACCCACGGCCAGCGGGCGCGGTAGTGCTCGATCAGCGAGGTGTCGCCGGCCAGCAGCTCGACCGGCATCTCCAGCAGATCGTCGAAGTCGACGAGGTCGCGGGCGTGCAGCTCCTTCTTGTACGTCTCGCCGTGCTCGTCGCGCAGCTCCTGGACGGCGGTCTCGTCGGCGATGCCGAAGCGCGCGGTGAGGCCGACGCGGGCGTGCTGCTCGCGCAGGATGCGGACGCCGAGCGAGTGGAAGGTGGCCACGGTGAGGTTGTGCGCTTGTGGCCCGACCAGGGCTTCCAGGCGTTCGGCCAGTTCGGCGGCGGCGCGGCGGGTGAAGGTGATGGCCAGGCACTGCTCGGCCGGCACGCCGCGTTCGGTGACGAGGTGGGCGATGCGGTGGGTCAGGGTGCGGGTCTTGCCGGTGCCGGGTCCGGCGATGATCAGCAGCGGGCCGGACGGCACGGCCGCGGCGGCGCGCTGGTCGGGGTCGAGTCCGTCGAGCAGACTGGGCACGGGGTCGATGAGCGGGAGTTCGGGCTCCTCGGGTGCGAGGACTACCGGTTCCGCGGGCTCATCGACTTCTACGGGTGCCGGTGCGACCGGCTGCACCGGCTTCGGCGCGGCGAACAGGTCGTCGTCGAACAGCGACACCGCGCCGGCGGCCTTGGCCAGCTCCCCCGGCTCGAACAGCCGGATCACGCCGTACTCGCCGTCGTAGCCGGCGTCGCGGATGACCTCGCCGCGCCGCAGTCGGCCGATCGCCTCGCCCAGCGCCGGGTTGGACGCCGCGAGGTCGTCCAGCGGCACGTCGTCGAGAATGCCCAGCTCGGGCCCGTGCGTGGCGGTGAGGTCGGCGATCGCGGTCAGCACCTTCTTGCTCTTCGGACCCACGCCGAGCAGCTCGCTCATGATCTCCGGCAGCGGGATGAGGCTGCGGAAGTCCACGGCGTCGGCCGGCCGGTAGCCGATCTCACGGTCGGCCAGCTCCTGGATGCGGCTGAGCACGCCGACCGTGAGCGGCTTGCCGCAGGTCGGGCACAGGCCGTTGTGCGCGATGGTCTGGGCCGGGTCGAACCGCACGTCGCACTTGCGGTGCCCGTCGGAGTGGTACTTGCCCTCCTCGGGGAAGAACTCGACGGTGCCGGCGAAGCCCTCCCGGGTCTCCAGGGCGCGGCGCACGGCGTAGTAGTCCAGGTCGGTGTCGAAGACCGTGGCCTCACGGCCCAGCACCGGCGGCGAGTGCGCGTCGGAGTTGCTGACCAGCGTGTACTTGTCCAGGCCGGACACGCGCCAGTTCATCTCGGGGTCGCTGGACAGGCCGGTCTCGGCAGCGAAGACGTGGTCGGCCAGGTCGGCGTAGCAGTCGGCGATGGCGTCGAAGCCGGACTTGGAGCCCAGCACCGCGAACCACGGCGTCCACACGTGCGCGGGCACCAGGTAGGCGCCGTCGCCGCTCTCCAGGGTGATCTCCAGCAGGTCGCGGGAGTCGAGGCCGAGGATGGGGCGGCCGTCGGAGCCGAGGTTGCCGATCTTGCCCAGCCGCCGGTTGAACTCGGCGGCGGCGTCGAAGTCGGGCATGTAGATCAGGTGGTGCACCTTGCGCGTGCGGTCGTCACGCTTGTAGATGGTCGAGATCTCCACCGACAGCATGAAGCGGACGTCGCCGACGCAGCTGGGCGGCAGTGTGCGGGCGATGTCCCGGTTGAGCTCGGGGCGCAGTTTGAACAGGCCGGGCTCGGCCGGCACCAGGGTCTCGCGCAGGTGGTCGTGCCAGGCGGGATGGGTGAAGTCGCCGGTGCCGACGAGGCTGATGCCCTTGCGCTGGGCCCACCAGGTCAGGTGCTCGAGATCGCAGTCGCGGCTGCATGCCCGGGAGTACTTCGAGTGGATGTGCAGGTCGGCGTAGAAGCGCACCGGCTCGATCTTGCCATCAGGGCCGGGTTCCCCAGTGGGGTGGTCCCACCTGGGCGGGTAGTAGCCGGTAGGCGTCGTGCGCCCACTCGCACAGCAAGGCCCGGCTCGCACGCGGGTCGATGATGTCCTGCACGCCGAAGTGTTCGGCCGTGCGGAACGGAGAGGTGAGTGTGGCCAGCCGGTCCTGGATGGCGTCGAGGTCGGCCGCGGGGTTGTCGGAGCGGGCCAGTTCGGCGCGGTAGGCGGCCTCGATGCCGCCCTTGGCCGGCAGCGAGCCCCAGTCGCCCGAGGGCCAGGCCCAGCTGCGGCCGCCGCGGTGGCGGTTGACGATGCCGGCGCCGCCGACCCCGTACACGCGACGCAGGATCAGCTCGGCCTGCGGGACGCGGGCCTGGTAGACGGCGCTGATGGCGCGGGCGCCGGCCCGGAGCGTGCCGGCGCGTTCGGCGGCCGTGCCGATGGTCATGCCGCCCTGGTCGGTGAGGCTGACGATCGGCAGGTGGAAGGTGTCGCACAGGTCGACAAGGCGGGTCAGGGCCAGCGCGCCGGCCGCGGAGAGCGTGTTGCCGCGATACGGGTCGGTGGCGACGACGCCGACCGGGTGGCCGTCGAGGCGAGCCAGCGCGGTGACGGTGGCGCCGCCGTAGTCGGCGTAGCGGAACACGGAGCCGGCGTCGAAGATCGCGTCCAGGATGGGCGCGATCCGGTACGGGCGTCGCGGGTTGCGTGGGATGGCCGACAGCAGGCTCTCGTCCGCGCGCTCACGAGCATCGCCGCAGGTCGTCACGGGTGGCAGAGCATGCACGCTGGACGGCAGGTAGGACAGGAACTGCCGGATCACGGCGAACGCCTCGGCCTCGGTGGCGACGAAGCGGTCCACGTTGCCGTTGCGGCGGTGCACCTCCGCGCCGCCGAGCTGCTCCTTGTCCACGTCCTCGCCGATGCCGCCGCGGACCACCGGCGGACCGGCCACGAACAGCTGCGCCAGGCCCTCGACCAGCACGCACAGGTGCGACATCACCGCCCGCGCCGCGCCAAGGCCCACCACCGGTCCGAGACACGCCGACACCACCGGCACCGTGGACAGGTTGTCGACGACATGGTCCCAGCCCGGGTTGACCGGCACGTAGCTGTAGCCGGCCTGCTCGATCATCTTCACG
>DASWRQ010000019.1:0-1784 GCA_036403095.1 Kutzneria sp.
CCGCCGGCAGCCGATGTCTCAGACGGGATCGTTCAATGAGGCGCCACGGCTCTACGTTGTGCCGGGGACCTCAGGCGTAGCTCTGGTCGGCAGCGATGTCTGCAGCCCGGTGTGCTGGCCTCGCCCGTCGGTAGTGCGCGATGAGCCATAGGCTGCAGATTGCTGATATCAGCCACACGAGCCAACGCGCCCAGATGGCTTCGGCGGCGACCTGGACACCGTCCACGCCCGGCGGGAGCACCACCATCTGCACCGCCGCGCCGGCCGGCACTGTCAAGGCGGCCAGCAAGCCGAGCGGGCCGGCACGGCGGGCGTACGCGCCCACCGTGCCCAGAGGCATCCCCAGCAGTAGCCCCGCCACGCACCAGATCCAGATGTCGGAGTCGAGGACGGGTTCGGCCCGCAGCGACTCATCCAGGGCGTAGTAGGTCGCCGTGGCCGCCGTCAGGGCCAGGGCTCCTGCCGCGGCTCCCCAGTGGCGCGTGCCCAGATACCAGCCGACCGCAACGGCCAGCGCCGCCCAGGCCCATCCGGCACCTGTCATCGTGCTGATCACTCGCAGCACGAACTGCACTTGCGTGCCGGCCAGCGCAGCGCCCAGGTCGCCGTACGCGGAGGACAGGTCGTTCAGCGCGGAGGTGGTCCCCCCGTAGCCCCCGCCGATCAGCGTCGCGGCCAGCAGTCGGCGGGTTGGCTCATGCCAGGACGCTATCGACCGACCTCCTCGTCCAGAGGCATGCACGCACACCGACCAGAGAGAAAACGAACGACGTCCCGCAACACGAACCCGCTACGGGTACGCGCTGGCGATCAAACGGCCAGTCCATACCTGTTTCGACGTCGAACACGCCGGCCACCCGCACCGGGAGCCCCGCCTGATGGCGAGCGGGCCCGCGTGACGACGCGCCTCGCCGGGGGTTCGGGCGCGGAAGAGTCGCGCGCTGCTACCGCGCCGCGTACGCCTCCAACACCTTGGCCGGGATGCGGCCGCGGTCGGAGACCTGATGGCCGTGTGTCCGCGCCCACTCGCGGATCGCGGCGGTGTCCTGACTGCGGCCAGACCCACGGCCGCCACCGCTTCGGCGCGTGTTCCGGGCCCCGCCGCTGTCCCGAGTCGCGGACTGGCGGCTCACTCGGCGGCCGGCGTCGACGTAGCGCTGGACTGCTCGGCGCAGCTCCGCGGCAGTCTCGTTGCTGAGATCGATCTCGTAGGACTGACCATCCAACCCGAAGTTGACGGTCTGGCCAGCGTCCTCGGCGAGCGTCTCACCGCTCAGGTCGTCAACGACGACAACCAGCGTCTTCTGTGCCATAGGAACCACCTTCTTGGGCTGGTCGGCGGGAATGTCCGCAACGCCGGCAGCCAGCCGTTGCAACAGATCGTTCAGCACGCCGGCTGTGCACGCGATGCAGGATCGCATCGCTCGGGCTAGAAGCACTACTTCTCCATCAGACTCGCCCTCGGAACAGCGGGAATGCTGCACTCGTGACCATTCTCCTCCAAGAGCACCGGTCGCCCACTCAATGCCTGCAGGTGAGGGGCCGCGTGCCGCGCGGGCGGACTGGCCACCGCCAGCGCGGACCACCGACGCTCGGAACCGCGCGTCAGATCCGGTCACCACTGGCACCGCGACCAATGCGGCGCAGGGAGGCGGAACGGTAAGGCCTCCGACCTCGAACGGAAGGGGGTCCTCCTCGGCACCACCGCGCTGAGCCGCCGCTGCCCCCGTATGCCCAACCCGCTGAGGCGACGTCCGCGCGGCACAGCAGCTGCCGCGCTGGCG
>DASWRQ010000020.1:0-49115 GCA_036403095.1 Kutzneria sp.
CCGTGGGCCCGGGATGCTCCGCATCCCGGGCCCTCGGCCACTCTGATGAGTGGCAGCCGCGTGAGCGCCGCCTCAGTTTCTTGCCCGGACCTGGCCGGCCACCGCCCGCTCGGAGCCCTTGCGCCCGTTGCCTCCCTCGCCGGCTTGCCGGCGTGGCCCGCCCGCATGGCTGCATGGCCCGCCAGCTTGCCCGCTTGGTCCGCCGGCGTGCCCGCTTGGTCTGCCCGCGTGCCCACTCGGCCTGCTTGTTCGCCTTGGCCGCTGGCCTGCTCGCTCAACTCGCCGGCTTGCCGACCCTGGCTTGCCCGCCTGGCTAATCCAGCGCCCGCCGCATGAAGCCCCGCACGCCGATCGCGCCGAACAAGGCGATCGCCCCCACCATCACCAGCAGCGACACCCACAGCGCGATGCTCTGTCCGTTCGGCAGCAGCACCGCGCGCATCGCCTCGCTGGCGTAGGTCAGCGGGTTGAGCGCGCAGACCACCTTGAACCACAGCAGGTCGTTGTTCAGCGAGGTCCACGGGAACTGGGTCGAGCCGGTGAACATCAGCGGGGTCAGGATGACCGCGAACATGATGTTGATCCGCCGCGGCGGCACCGAGGTGCCGACCACCATGCCGATCGCCGCGCCGGCCAGTGAGCCGAGGACCAGCACCACCAGCACGAGCGGCAGGGTGGCCACCGGCCAGGTCAGACCCAGGATGGCGAAGCCGATCGGGATCATCAGCACCGCCGCCAACAGCCCGCGCAGCGCCCCGAACACCATCTTCTCCACGGCCACCATGGCGATCGGCATCGGCGCCAGCAGCCGGTCCTCGATCTCCCGCGTCCACGAGAAGTCCAGCACCAGCGGCAGCGTCGTGTTCTGCAACGCGCCCAGGAAACCGTTGAGCGCCACCACTCCCGGCAGCAGCACCTGGGCGAAGTTGCCCTGCACGTAGCCGATCTGGGACAGCACCTTGCCGAAGATGAACAGCGTGAAGAACGGCTGGATGATCACCTGGGCCAGAAAGCTCGGCAGCTCCCGCCCGGTGACGAAGACGTCCCGGCCGAGCACGGCGTTGAAGGTGCGCAGGGCCGTCACCGGAGTTCCCTTCCCGTCAGATGGATGAACACGTCCTCCAGGCTGGGCTTGCCCAGCGCCAGATCACTGACCCCACAACCGAGCCCGCCCAACGCGCTGAGCGCCGACGGCAACACCACCGCCGCCTCGAAGTCCGAGTACAGCCGGAACTGGTTGGCCTCCGGTGTCGGCGCAGTCCCCGACCCACCGCTCCCCGGCGCGCCAGGCTTGCCTGCACCACCGGCCGTGGGTGCGCCACCTCCGGCCATTCCGGCCCACGGTGACCCGCCGCCGGCGAAACCGCCGTTGGCCGCGGCGATCTGCTCGACGCGTTCCACACCGTCCACAGCGGACAGTTTCGCCAACACCTCGGCGCCGGCCACCCGGCCGAGCTCGATCGTGAAGGTGATCGTCGTGCGGCCCGGCAAGGACTTCGTCAGCTCCGCCGGAGTGTCCAGCGCCAGCAGCTTCCCGTGATCGACGATGCCGACCCGATCGCACAGCTTCGCGGCCTCGTCCATGTCGTGGGTGGTCAGCACGACCGTGACACCCTCGGCCCGCAACTGCGCGACCCGGTCGTGCACGAACAGCCGTGCCTGCGGGTCGAGTCCCGTGGACGGCTCGTCCAGGAACATCACCTTCGGCCGGTGCATCAGCGCGCGGGCGATCATCACCCGCTGCGCCTGCCCACCCGACAGCGTGTCGATCGCCGCCTTGGCGTGGCCGGTCAGCCCCATCCGCTCCAGGATCTCGTCGGCCAGCCGGGTCCGCTCCGCCCGCGGCACCCCGTGATAGGCGGCGTGGAACAGCAGGTTCTGCTTCACGTTCAGCGACCGGTCCAGGTTGTTGCGTTGCGGCACCACCGCCAACACCTGCCGGGCCCGCTGCGGGTCCGCCACCACGTCCACGCCCTGCACCAGGGCCCGGCCACTAGTCGGCAGCACCCGCGTCGTGAGCACCCCGACCGTCGTCGTCTTGCCCGCCCCGTTCGGGCCGAGCAGACCGAACACCTCGCCGGCACGCACCTGGAAACCCAGGCCGTCCACAGCCGGCCGCGGACTCTTGCCGTACCGCTTGACCAACTTTTCGACCACGACCGCGTCAGTCACGGCGCAACCCTAAGACCACCAGTTAATGGGGGCAACCCATTTCTTTGTCACCGGCCGATCTCTGCCCGATGAGGTCGTGAGCAGCGTCCAGCGCCCGCGCGGCCCTCCCGCCGCGCGGTCTTAGCCACCTCGCTCAGACCTCGCTTCCGGCCATGCAGGTCGGGCCGTGCCGGTCCCTCCCCACCGCTCTGCTCTGCCGCAGTGCCCCTGCTGCTCTGCCCCGCTGACACGGCCAGCGCCGCTCTGTCAGCGCTGCTCTGCCCGTGCTGCTTTGGCCGCGCTGCTTCGGCCGTGCTGCTTTTGGCCGCGCTGCCCGGCCAGCGCTCCTCCGCCTGCGCTGCTTTGGCCGTGGCGCTCTGCCCGCGCCGCTCTGCCCGTGCCGCTTTGGCCGTGCCGCTTTGGCCGTGCCGCTCTGCCACCGCCGTCCGGCCAGCGCCGCTCTGCCTGCATAGCTTTGGCCGCGCTATCTCCGCGGCCGGGGTTCACCAGCCGCCTGGCAGAGGCCGCCCCTCCGCGAAGCCCGCGGCGGACTGCACGCCCAGCACGACCAGCTCGTGGAACTCCTCCAGGCTGTGCGCGCCGGCGTAGGTGCACGACGACCGCACACCCGCGCAGATCGAGTCGAGCAGGTCCTCGACGCCCGGCCGCTGCGGGTCGAGCTGCATGCGAGAGGTCGAGATGCCCTCCTCGAACAGGCCCTTGCGCGCCCGGTCGAAGGCGTTGTCGTTGCGCGTGCGCGCGCCGACGGCCCGCTTGGACGCCATGCCGAACGACTCCTTGTACGGCCGCCCGGCCTCGTCACGCTGGAGGTCGCCGGGCGACTCGTAGGTGCCGGCGAACCACGACCCGACCATCACACTGGACGCACCGGCCGCGAGCGCGAGCGCCACGTCCCGCGGATGCCGGACACCGCCGTCGGCCCACACGTGCTTGCCCAGCGCACGGGCCTGCGCGGCGCACTCGGCCACTGCCGAGAACTGCGGCCGGCCGACGCCGGTCATCATCCGCGTGGTGCACATGGCCCCCGGCCCGACGCCGACCTTGATCACGTCGGCCCCGGCGTCGACCAGGTCCCGCACGCCGGCCGCGGTGACCACGTTGCCCGCGACCACCGGCACCGAGCCCAGGTCGAGCTTGCGCACCGCCTGCAAGGCGGTGAGCATCTTCTCCTGGTGCCCGTGCGCGGTGTCCACGACCAGCACGTCCACCCCGGCGTCGAGCAGCTCAGCGGCCCGGGCGGCGACGTCGCCGTTCACCCCGGTCGCGGCCGCGACCCGCAGCCGCCCGGCGGCGTCCAGCGCGGGCGTGTAGATCTCCGCCCGCAGCGCCCCCACCTCGGTCAGCACCCCGGCCAACCGGCCGTCGCCGTCCACGCCCAACGCCACCTTGGTGGACCGCCCGTGGAGCCGGTTGAAGACCTCCCGCGGCGCGGTGTCGATCGGCAGCGTCACCACGTCCGGGTTGGCCACCTCGCCGACCCGCGTGAACCGGTCCACACCGTGGCACGCGGCCTCGTCGACCACGCCCAGCGGGCGACCGTCGACGTCCACGACCACCACGGCCCCGTGGGCCCGCTTCGGCAGCAGGTTGACGGCGTCCGCGACCGCGTCGCCGGCCCGCAGCACGAGCGGGGTGTCCCAGACCGTGTGCCGGGCCTTCACCCAGGCGGTGATCTCGGCGACCGCGTCCGGGGCCACGTCCTGCGGCAACACCACCAGGCCGCCCCGGCGGGCGACCGTCTCGGCCATCCGGCGGCCGGCCACCGCGGTCATGTTGGCCACCACGATGGGGATCGTGGCGCCGGAGCCGTCGGAGGTCGCCAGGTCCACGTCGAACCGCGACTCCACGGTGGAGCGGCCGGGGACGACGAAGATGTCGTCGTAGGTGAGGTCGTAGTGGGTCTCATGCCCGTCAAGGAAGCGCACGAGACTCCAGACTACGGGTCGGTCAGCCGGGCAGCAGCGCTCTGACCTGATCGATGGTGTCGGCCTCGCTCACCTCCTTGTCCGGCCGGTAGCGCAGGACCCGCGCGAACCGGAGCGCCACACCGCCCGGATAGCGCGGGCTGACCTGCACGCCGTCCAATTCGATCTCGACCACGATCTCGGGCCGCAGGTGTACAGCGCCGATACGCGACCCCGCGAGCGGGTCTTCGGCCAACTCGCCGGAATCAATCGCGATCTCCTGAAACGCCTTGGTCTGCCAGGCCAGCAGCTCATCGGTGAGGCCCTTGAAGGTCTTGCCCACCATCACCGGCGGGCCGCCGTCCGGATCCCGGGCGCCCAGGTGCAGATTGGACAGGTAGCCACGGCGACGGCCGTGCCCCCACTCCGCGGCCAGCACCACGAGGTCCAGGGTGTGCACCGGCTTGACCTTCTGCCACGACTTGCCGCGCCGGCCGGCCGCGTACACCGAGTCCAGCGCCTTGACCATCACCCCCTCGTGCCCGGCGGCGTGCGCCGCCGCGGCGATCTGCGCGGCCCGGTCGGCGTCCGGCTCCATCGCGCCCGGAATGCGGAACGGCCCGGCGACCCGCTCCAGCGCGGCCAACCGGTCGCGCAGGGGCAGGTCGAGCAGGTCGTCGCCGTCCAGGTGCAGGCAGTCGAAGTAGTAGGGCCGGAGCAACAGCTCCCGGGAGCTGGTCGCGCCGAACCTGCTCATCGTCTCCTGGAACGGACGGGGCCGGCCGTCGTCGTTGAGTGCGAGCGTCTCCCCGTCGAGCACGACCGACTCGCACGGCAGGCCGCGGAGCTGCTCGACGAGTTCGGGCACGCTCGCGGTGATCTCGCGCAGTGTCCTGGTGTAGACGTGCACCTCCGATCCGTTGCGGTGCACCTGGATTCGTGCCCCGTCGAGCTTGTACTCGACGGTGACCTCGCCCAGTTCGGCCAGCGCGGACTCCAGCGACTCCGCGGGCGAGGCCAGCATGGGCCGGATCGGCCGGCCGACCTCGAGCCCGAACGCGGCAAGTGCCGCCGCGCCACCGGATCTCGCCTGCTCGGCCGTGGTGTGCAGCCGACCGCTGAGCATGAACGCCCGGCGGACCGCGTCCGCCGGCACGTCGAACGCGGCTGCGACCGCGTCCGTCATCACTCCTTCCAGTGCGCCCTGCCGGAGTTCACCGGTGAGCAGCCGCAGCAGGAAGTCCTGCTCCGGCGCGGTTGCCCGGGCCAGCGCGGCGGTCAACAGCTCCGTCCGGCGCTGGGTCGATCCCTTGCCGCTGGTCGCGGCGACCTGGGTGAGCAGGTCGTCGACGTCCAGGATGGACAGGTCCGGCTCGGCCGCGGCCGGCACCTCGATCGAGACCAGCGTGCGCCACCCCGCTCCGACCTTGCCCTGCCTGGGCAGGCCGACCAGGAACGCGGTGGCCGCCTCGACCTCGTGCGGGTCGTCGAGCTGTCGCAGCAGCTCGCTGAGGGCGGCCACCTTCGCCAGACGCGACCGGGTCGCGGTCACGGCTGCTGAGGTCGAGACGACGTCGGCGAAGCGCATGAGCCCATCTTGCGCCGAGACCCTGACAATTTCTTCGCACGAGTTTCAGCGGCCGGTTGAGCATTGCTCGGTTCGAGCAGAAAAGCGCCCTGGTCCTGGGAAGGCACGGAATCGGGGGCGGCGCAAGCAGGGGTGGGTCGATGATCGATCCCGGGCCACGCGGCCCCGGACTGTCAGGAACGGGGTGCATAGTGGACCGCGAGCCGACACGGAGAGGAGGCGAGCTATGACGCGACGGAGGCGATGACGTCCACGGCCGACCGGAGCCGATCCGGCCCGAGCGACGCATAGCCGACGACCAGACCCGGGTAGGGCGCTGTCTGTCCACTCGGGACGTACCCGGACAGTGCGAACGCGTTGACCCCGCTCGCGGCGAGTGCCCGCTGGAGCGCGAGGTCATCCGTGCCGTCCGGCAGCCGCAGCACCACATGCAGTCCCGCCGCCACACCGACGGCCTGCCATGAGGGCAGCCGTTCCGCGACTGCTGCGAGCAACGCGTCCCGACGACGGCGGTAGAGCGCCCTGGTCCGCCGCAGGTGCCGTTCGTATCCACCCGTCTGCAGCAGGTGGGTGAGGGCGGCCTGGGGGATCGGGCTGCCGCCGAGGTCGTTGTAGTGCTTGGCGTCGACGATGGCCGGGCGCAGCCCGGGTGGCGGGATGAGCCAGCCGATCCGCAGCGCCGGCGACAGCACTTTGCTGACGCTGCCGAGGTAGGCGACGTGTGCCGGATCCAGTGCCTGCACCGCGCCCATGGCGTGCCGGTCGTACCGGTGCTCGGCGTCGTAGTCGTCCTCCAGGATCAGGCCGTCACGCTCTCGGGCCCACGCGACCAGTGCTCGTCGACGGTTGGGGCACAACACGACACCGAGCGGGAACTGGTGCGCCGAGGTGACCTGGACTACCCGGCAGTCGGTCGCGGCCAGCTCGTCGACCCGGATGCCGAGGTGGTCGACGGGGATCGGGACCGGGCGCAGGCCGTGCGCCGCGAACAACTCGGCCTGACCGAGGTGGCCGGGGCACTCGAGGGCGATGCTGGTGTGGCCGGCGGCCCGCAGCACGCGGGCCACCAGGCCCATGCCCTCGGCGACGCCGTGGGTGACCACGACGTCGGCGGCGCCGGCCGCGACGGCTCGGACCCGGCCCAGGTAGCCGGCCAGCTCGGCCCGGAGCACGGGCAGCCCCGCGTAGTCGGGATAGCCCAGTGCGTCGTCGGGCAGCTCGGCCAGGCCGGCCTTGGTCGCCGCCACCCACTCGGCCCGGGGGAACGCCCCCAGGGCGGGGATGCCGGGCCGCAGGTCGTAGCGCCAGCGGACCGGTTGGCTGGGTGCGGCGGCCGCGGGGGCGGTGCCGCACACGGTGTCGGCCACCGTGGTGCCGGAGCCGTGCCGGGCGACCAGGTAGCCCTCCGCGATCAGTTGGGCGTATCCGGCGGTGACGGTGCCTCGGGCCAGCCCGAGCTGGCCGGCGAGGTCGCGGCTGGACGGCAACCGGGTGCCTGGCCGCAGTCGGCCGGTTCGGATCGCCTCACGCAGTGCCGACTCGAGGGCTCGACCGCGGGTGCGTGCGGGTTCGGCCGAGACGGCGGGGAGCAGCAGTTCACGGGTTGACGCTGTCGTGTTCGTGGTCATGAATACGGCGGTCCGCCGCCGTGCGGTGGTCGGTCGACTGGGCTCACCGGTCGAGCATGCCCGAGAACCATCCGCCGGCTAGGGTCCGCACGTGTTCACGCGGCCGCCCGGGCACCGGTCACCAGCGCGTGGCCGGCTCTGGTCAGCACGGCCGGCACGCGTTGGCCGGGCGTGCCCGGCTGGCCCGGTCGGACCAGGCCCTCGTGCGCGAGCACGTGGGCGGTGAACTGGTCGCAGCACGGCACGCCGTCCACGAACAGGTCGGGCTCGGCGCTGCAGGTGACCTGGGCCCGGCCGGCGGCGACGGCGCGCAGCATGGCCAGCGCGCGGTGGCTGGCCGCGGGCGGTTGTGAGGTCGCGAGCGGTGCCGAGGGTGTCGATGTGGTCATGTCAGTCCTCCCCAGTGCGGTGGCCGCAGTGTGATGGCAGCCACACCCCATCAAGAAGAGCGCGAACCGGTCGCCGAGATGCCCTGAACTCATGGTCAGTCACGGCGACTTGCCCAAACCCTCAATCCGGGGACTGCGGGAACTCGCCGGTCGGACTAGGCGAACTCCGAAAGTGGTCCGACAACCCAGGGGGCAAGTGGCGTAGGTGCGCGGACCAGTTACGCCGCAGACTTGAGGGCATGGCGAACACGGGGGACATCAGGGCGGTCGCGTTCGGCGGGGGCAGCATCCTGCTGGTCGGCGCGTCCTTCCCGGTGACCGGGCTGCTCCAGGGCTACCCGGTGCTGTCCGGGCAGGCGATCCGGTACGCGATCGGCGGCCTGATTCTGCTCGGCGTGCTGCTGGCGCGCGGCCGCCGGCTGCCGATGCCGGGCCTGCGCGACCTGGCCGGCATCCTCGGCATGGTCGTGGCCGGCATGCTCGGCTTCAACGCGGCCATCCTGGTCGCCGAGCGCTACGCCACGCCGGGCTTTGTCACGGCCGTCGTCGGCTGCACGCCGCTGGTGCTGGCGATCGCGGTGCCGATGCTGGGCCGGCGACGTCCGGCGATCGCGACCGTCCTCGGCGCGGCAGTGGTGGTCGGCGGCGTCGCCGTGCTCACCGGCGGCGGCTCGTGGCACGGGCCGGGTCTGCTGCTCGCCCTGGCCTGCATGGCCGGCGAGGTGCTGTTCACGTTGTGCGGCATCGGTCCGGTGAATCGGTTGGGCGCGATGGAGGCGTCCACCTGGGCCAGCATCATCGCGGCCGTCGCGGGTGCCGGCATCGCGACCGTGGTGGACGGTGGCGCCGCGTGGCGGCTGCCGACGCCGACCGAGGGAACGGCGTTGGTGGTGCTGGGAGTCTTCGTCACGGCCATCGCGTTCACCGGCTGGTACACGTGCGTGGCGAGGATCGGCGCGGACCGGGCGGGCGTGCTGGTCGGGCTGATGCCCGTGTCCGGGCTCGTCGTCTCGGTGCTGCTCCACGCGCAGCCGCTGGCCGTCACGGCCGTGGTGGGTGCAGCCGCAGTTGCCGCCGGCTGCACCCTCGGCCTGTACCGCCGCCGGTTCAGCGACCGCCGCGAGCCATCCGAAGCACGTCCAGCGCCTCGTCCAGCTGTTCGACAGTGATCCGACCGGCGTCGACGTGCCCGCGGGCCAACACGACCTCGCGGATGGTGCGCCGCTCCTTCAGGGCCTGCTTGGCGATCGCCGCCGCCTCCTCGTAGCCGAGGTAGCGGTTGAGCGGCGTCACCACCGACGGCGAGGACTCGGCGTACTCCCGCATCCGGTCGACATCGGGCACCGCGCCGGCGATCACCTTGTCCGCCAACAGCCTTGCCACGGCGGCGAGCAGCCGGGCGGACTCCAGCACGTTGCGGGCGATCACCGGCAGCATCACGTTGAGCTCGAAGTTGCCCTGGGTGCCGGCGAAGGCGACCGCGGCATCGTTGCCGATCACCTGGGCGACGACCATCATGGTCGCCTCCGAGATCACCGGGTTCACCTTGCCCGGCATGATCGACGAGCCCGGCTGGAGATCGGGCAGCGCCAGCTCGGCCAGGCCGGTGCGCGGCCCGGAGCCCAACCAGCGCAGGTCGTTGGCGATCTTGAACAGCGACACCGCCACGGTGCGGAGCTGGCCGGAGATCTCGACCACGCCGTCCCGGCTGGCCTGTGCCTCGATGTGGTCGCGGGCCTCGGTCAGCGGAAGTCCGGTCAGCGAAGCCAGTTCCGCCGCCACCGCGGCCCCGAAGCCCTCGGGCGCGTTCAGTCCGGTGCCGACGGCGGTGCCGCCGATCGGCAGCTCGCCCAGCCGCGGCAGGCTGGCCTGTAGCCGCTCGACGCCGTAGGCGACCTGCGAAGCCCAGCCGCCGGCCTCCTGGCCGAGCGTGATCGGCACGGCGTCCATCAGATGCGTGCGGCCCGACTTCACCACGTCGTTCCACTCCGAGGCCCGCTTACGCAGCACGGAAACCAGATGCTCCAGCGCCGGCACGACGTCTCGCACCACCGCCTCCGTGGCCGCGACGTGGATGGTCGTCGGGAAGGTGTCGTTGGACGACTGGGAGGCGTTCACGTGGTCGTTGGGATGGACGTCACGGCCGAGCGCGCGGGTGGCCAGGGTGGCGATCACCTCGTTGGCGTTCATGTTCGACGACGTGCCCGAGCCGGTCTGGAACACGTCGATCGGGAAATGCGCGTCCCAAGCGCCGTCGGCGACCTCCGTGGCCGCGGCCACGATCGCGTCGGCCAGGTCCGCCGGCAACACGCCGAGCCGCTGGTTCACGGTCGCGGCGGCCGCCTTGAGCAGGCCCAACGCCCGGATCTGTGCTCGTTCCAGGCCTCGGCCCGAGATCGGGAAGTTCTCCACGGCGCGCTGCGTCTGCGCTCGCCAGAGCGCCTCGGCGGGGACCTTGACCTCGCCCATCGTGTCGTGCTCGATCCGGTATTGCTGCTCACCCATGGTTCGAGTCTGGACCTACGACGCCGGGGTGGCAGCGTGGCGTGCAGCACCCCCGAGATGCACCCCTGAATCCCTCGACGCCCTGACGCGCCCGCCGCGAACCGCACTAGAGTCGGCAGTGTTCGCGATCACTGCCTCCCACCACAGGCGCGGAAAGCGGGGCCCAAGCGATGAGTTCTCCGGACGACATCGAGGTCGATCTCCTGGTCGTCGGCGCGGGCCCGGTTGGCCTGTTCGCCGCCTACTACGCCGGCTTCCGGGAGCTGTCCACCGCACTGGTGGACGCGCTGCCCGAGCCCGGCGGCCAGGTCACCGCGATGTACCCGGAAAAGATGATCTTCGACGTCGCCGGCTTCCCGGCGGTGCGCGGCCGCGACCTGATCAACGCGCTGGTCGAGCAGGCCGCGCAGTGGAAGCCCCGTTATCTGCTGGGCCGCCAGGCCCGCACGGTCGAGAACGGCGAGAACGGCCTCGTCGTGGGCCTCGCCGACGGCACGACCGTGCACGCCGGCGCGGTGCTGATCACGGCCGGCATGGGCGAGTTCAACCCGCGCCCGCTGCCCGCCGGCGACGGCTGGGTCGGCAAGGGCGTCGTGTACTTCGTGCCCTCGCTGGAGGCGCATCTCGGCCAGGACGTGGTGATCGTCGGCGGCGGCGACTCGGCGTTCGACTGGGCCCTGGCGCTGCACCCGATCGCCAACAGCGTCACCCTCGTGCACCGCCGTGCGGCCTTCCGCGCGCATGCCGCGACCGTGACCAAGGTCCGCGAACTGGGCGTGCCGATCATCACCGACGCCCAGGTCACCGCCCTGCGCGGCGGCGACAACGGGTTGCTGGCCGAGGTGGAGATCGAGGTCAAGGGCGGCGACCGCAAGGTCCTGCCGGCCCAGACGGCGGTCGCCGCGCTGGGCTTCACCGCCGACCTGGGCCCGATCGAGTCCTGGGGCCTGGAGCTGGACCACCGGGCGGTGTCGGTCGACACGACCATGCGCACCGCGCGGGACCGGATCTACGCCGCCGGCGACGTCGCCACGTACCCGGGCAAGGTCAAGTTGATCGCCACCGGCTTCGGCGAGGCCGCGACCGCGGTCAACAACCTGGCCGTGATGCTGAACCCCGAGGCGCACCTGTTCCCGGGGCACTCCAGCAACGAAGGCTGAACCGGACTCAGGCCACGACCTGGACCGGGTCGCCGACGTCCAGCATCGCGTAGAACTTGGCCGACGCCGCCAACGTGAGGTGCACGCAGCCGGCCGACGGCCGGGTCAGACTGCCCTCGTGGAAGGCGATGCCGCCGGGCGCGAAGAACACCGAGTTCTCCATCGGCGCGTCGTTGAACTCGCTGCTCTTGTGGTGCTTGTCCTTCCACTCCACGTGGAAGTAGCCGACCGGGGTCGGCTCGGAGGCCTTGCCCGGCATCATCGGCACCGGCCCGTAGACGACCTTGCCGTCGATGATCAGCCACGCCTGCCCGGTGCTCTTGTCCACGCAGGCCGCCATGGTCGCCTGGCACGGCGTCCCCGGCGCCTTGCCGACCGGCTTGGGCTTGGTCGTGGTGGTCGGCTTCACCCTGGTTGTGGTCGTGGTCGGCGGGGGAGTCGTGGTGGTCGTGGTTGTCGTCGGCGCAACCGTCGTGGTGGTGGTGGTAGTAGTGGTCGTGGTCGGGCTGGCCGACGTGCTCGCCGGCGAGGCGTTCGACGCCAGGTCCACCCCGGTCGAGCAGGCCGCCATCAGCCCGGCGACCGCCACCGTGGCCAGCGCCAGCACGATTCTGTTCACCCGCACGCCAATTCCCCCTGCCACCCCGGACACAACGCCGATCACCAGCAACGACGCGACACTGTATGCGGGGGTTGCGGTGGGATTTCCGTTAGTTGATAACGGTTGGGACTCCGGTTGGCTACGGCATCGGGGGAAGGGCCTCGGTATCGGCCAAACGGTCGAAGTCCACGTTGGAGTACTCGCGCAGCTTGGTCAGCCGGTGGAAGCCCTCGATCACCCGCACCGTGCCGGACTTCGACCGCATCAGGATGGAGTGCGTGGTGCAGCCGCCGGCGCGGTACTGCACGCCGCGCACCAGGCTGCCGTCGGTCACGCCGGTGGCGCAGAAGAACACGTTGTCGCCACGAACCAGGTCATCCGTGGTGAGCACGCGGGTCAGGTCGTGCCCGGCATCGAGCGCCTTCTGCCGCTCGGCCTCGTCACGCGGCCACAACCGGCCCTGGATGGCGCCGCCCATGCACTTCATGGCGCACGCCGTGATGATGCCCTCGGGCGTGCCGCCGATGCCCAGCAGCAGGTCGACACCCGTGCCGGGGCGCGCCGCCGAGATCGCGCCGGCCACGTCGCCGTCGGCGATGAAGTGGATCCGGGCGCCGGCCTCGCGGACCTCCTTGACCAGCTGTTCATGCCGCGGCCGGTCCAGGATGCACACCGTGACGTCCTCGACGTCGCTGTGCTTGGCCCGCGCGACCCGGCGGATGTTCTCCGCGACCGGAGCGGTCAGGTCGATCACCTCCGCGGCCTCCGGGCCGGCGGCGATCTTCTCCATGTAGAACACGGCCGACGGGTCGTACATCGCGCCCCGCTCGGCGACGGCGAGCACGGCCACCGCGTTCGGCATGCCCTTGCTCATCAGCGTGGTGCCGTCGACCGGGTCCACGGCCACGTCGCAATCCGGGCCGTCGCCGTTGCCGACCTCCTCGCCGTTGTACAGCATGGGCGCCTCGTCCTTCTCGCCCTCGCCGATCACGACCACGCCGCGCATCGACACCGTGCCGATGAGCTTGCGCATGGCGTCGACGGCCGCGCCGTCACCGCCGTTCTTGTCGCCCCTGCCCACCCAACGGCCGGCGGCCATCGCGGCGGCCTCGGTCACGCGGACCAGCTCCATCGCGAGGTTGCGGTCGGGCGCCTCCGGCGTGCGCCGGGGCTCGGTGGTGGTCATGGCGGCCTCCCTGTTCTGCTCGTGGCAGGACTACCCGGAAATCCTCGCAGATCACCCGGTCGGGACCGGCCCGTGATCGATTCCGCGGTGAGAAACAGCACCCGGTGCGACCAGGTCCGGCCAGCTTGAGACGATGGCCGGGTGCCCGACTCGCCCACG
Organism: Kutzneria sp.; assembly: GCA_036403095.1. Taxonomy (GTDB): domain Bacteria; phylum Actinomycetota; class Actinomycetes; order Mycobacteriales; family Pseudonocardiaceae; genus Kutzneria. The sequence goes on from DASWRQ010000020.1 coordinate 13,293, forward strand.
CCGACCCCGCAGCGGTCCCGCGGCTCGCAGACCGCCCGCGACATGCTGCTGTCGCTGGCCGCACTGCTGCTGATCCTGCTCGCGGTGCTGGGTTTCAGCCGCGGCTGCTCGTTCAGCCCGGGCGGGCCGACCATCGACACCGGCTCGGTGCCGACGGTCGACGTGCACAGCGCCCTGGCCGGCATCGCCAACGGCATAGACGTGCCCGTGCGCGAGCCGAAGCTGCCGGCCAACTGGCGCGCCAACTCCACCGACACGATCTCCATCGGCAGCGGCGACCAGGCCCGGCCGGTGGTCCGCGTCGGCTGGCTCACGCCCAGCGGCTACCTGCGGCTGTCTCAGACCCAGGGCGCGGCCCGCGACCTGATCGCCTCCGAGACCGACGACCCGAAGGCCGAGCCGGCCGCGACCGGCACCATCGACGTCGCGGGCGTGAACTGGACGATCTACCCGGCCCGGCGCAGCGAGACCTCGTGGCTGGCCAGTGTCGGCGGCGTGCGGTTGCTGATCTCCGGCAACAGCAAGGACGCCGACTTCCGGACGCTGGCGCAGGCCGTCCAGACGGCCACGCCGCTACCCAAGAAGCCCTGACCCCTAGCCCTCGGCCACGTCCTCCTCGACCACGGCCAGCGCCGTCTCCACCCGCTGCCGGGCGCCGGCCAGGTGCCCCTCGCAGACCTTGGCCAGGGCCTCGCCGCGCTCCCACAGCGCCAGCGAGTCCTCCAGTGACAACCCGCCGGCCTCCAGCTTGCGGACGACCTCGGCCAACTCGTCGCGCGCGGCCTCGTAGCCGAGCGTCGGTTCCGTCATGACGCGCTGGTTCCCATCTGGCTCTGCACCCGGACCACAACCGCCGCGACGGCCTGGTCGTACCCGACGAACGCCTCGGCGAACTCGGCGCCGTCGCCGTCCTGCACCGCCTCGCCGATGCGGTCCTCGGCATCGGCCACGCGGCGCCGGTGCACCGAACCGTCGCCGTACCACCACTGCGTCCCCACATAGACCGAGGCGGCCTCGGTCAGTTCGTGAAGACGCGAGGGTAACGCGCGGCGGCCGGGGTAGTCGCAGCCGGCGAGCATCGCGGTCCAGGTGTCGACCGCGGCGGAGTTCGCCGCCTCGGCGCAGTACTGCACGACCCGCGCGCCGCGGCACAGCTCGGACGGGTCGGGATTGTCGGCCGCCGCTCTCGCCGTTGCCACCGTCAACGGGAGGAATGTGGGCTCACGCGCCGGGTATGGCACCCCTACCTCCGCTCACGGGTGTCGTCGTCGGGCACGACGGCACGGATCGCCCCGTCAACGAGCCGTACCCGCAGTTGTGTTCCCGCCGGCGCGTCGTCCACGGTCCGGAGCACCGAAGTGGCCCCGTCCTCGGCCACGCTCTGCACCACGGCGTATCCACGGGCCAGCGTGGCGGCTGGTCCGAGGGTCGTCAAGCGTGCGCGGATGGCGGATTGGGCACGTTCCTCGGTTCCGACCAGGGATTTGATCTCCCGGCGCCCTCGGTCGCGCAGCGCGGTCACGTCGTCGGCGCGCCGCTTCAGCGGCGTGAGCGGATCGGCCAGCACCGGCCGGCTGCGCAGGGCGTCCAGCAACCGCCGCTCGCGATCCACCCAGCCGTGCAGCGCCCGGCGCGTGCGGTCGCGCAGCTGGCGGATCCGCTGCGTCTCCTCGGCAACGTCCGGCACGACCCGCTTGCCGGCGTCGGTCGGCGTGGAACACCGCAGGTCGGCGACGTGATCGAGCAGCGGGGTGTCCGGCTCGTGGCCGATGGCGCTGATCACCGGCGTGCCGCAGGCCGACACCGCCCGGCACAAGGCCTCGTCGGAGAAGGGCAGCAGATCCTCGACGCTGCCGCCGCCGCGGGCGATCACGATGACGTCCACGTCCGGGTCGGCGTCCAAGGTCTTGAGGGCGGTCATGACCTGCGGCACCGCCGTCGTGCCCTGCACGGCCACGTTGATCACCCGAAAGTGTGCCGCCGGCCAGCGGCCGCGGGCGTTGGTCAGCACGTCCCGCTCCGCGGCCGACGCACGCCCGGTGACCAGGCCGATCGTCCGCGGCAGGAACGGCAGCGGCCGCTTGCGGCGTGGGTCGAACAGGCCCTCGGCGGCCAGCAGCCGGCGCAGGCGCTCGATGCGGGCCAGCAGCTCGCCGATGCCGACCGCGCGGATCTCGTCCACCCGCAGGCTCAACGTGCCGCGGCCGGTGTAGTAGCTGGGCTTGCCGTGCACCACCACGCGGCTGCCGTCGGTCAGCGGCGGCTCCATGCCGCGGACCAGCTGCGTCGAGCACGTCACGGAGATCGACACGTCCGCGCTGGTGTCACGCAACGTGAGGAAGGCGGTGGCGGTGCCCGGGCGGGCCGAGATCTGGGTGACCTGCCCCTCGACCCAGACGGCGCCGAGCCGGTTGATCCAGTCGGCGATCTTGCGGGTGACCGTGCGCACCGGCCAGGGCTGCTCGGCGGTGGTCGGACCGGGAGCGGTCACGAGTCGGTGTTCTCCTGGGCCCGTACGGTGGCGATACGCCTGGTCAGCATGCCCAGATAGGCCGGGCGGGCGGCGTGCTCGCGCTCGTAGGCCAGCAGCTCGTCCAGGTCGTCCAGGGTGAGCCGGCGCAGCCGGGCCCGCAGCTGCGGCACCGACAGCTCGTCGTACTCCGGCAGCGACGCCGGGCCGCCCGCGGCGATCTCGTCGTCAGCGGTGTCGGCGTCGTCACTGTCCTCGTGCTCGGAGACCGCGCGCTCCTCCTCGAGCCACGGGTCGATGTCCGGCGCCTGGGTCGCGACCGGCGGGTCCTCCTCCTCGTCGAACGTCGCCCAATCGGGGGTTTCCTCGACCGGACGCAGCGACGCCAACGCGTCGTCACCCTTGATCGCCAGTTCGGTGACCCGCTGCTGTACCCGCATGGACAGCTGCAGGGCCTGGCTCACCACCGTCACGGGGAGGCCGGTGAGCTGCTCCGGGAGCTTGCGGGCCTGCTCGACCGCGGTGACCGCGAGTCCGGCGGCGATCCGCACCGGCAGCGGCAGTGACGACTTCATGGCGTCTAGCCTGCCCCAGTCGGCCCGTCCTGCACAGTTCTGCGTGGCGAACGGGTGACGAAACCAACGCCGCTCACACGAAGCGACCGCCCGGCCGCCGCTACCCTTGGGCCATGACCACGTCGAGCCCAGCTGCTGACCGGCCCAAGCGCGTCTTCCTCGCCAAGCCACGCGGCTACTGCGCGGGCGTGGACCGTGCGGTCGTGACCGTGGAGAAGGCGCTGGAGACCTACGGCGCCCCGGTGTACGTGCGCAAGGAGATCGTGCACAACAAGTACGTCGTGGAGACCCTGCAGGACCGCGGCGCGATCTTCGTGGACGAGACCGACGAGGTGCCCGAGGGGGCGCTCGTGGTGTTCTCCGCGCACGGAGTGTCACCGGCCGTCCACGAGGAGGCCGCCGAGCGCAACCTGCGCACCATCGACGCCACCTGCCCGCTGGTGACCAAGGTGCACCAGGAGGCCAAGCGCTTCGCCCGTGACGACTACGACATCCTGCTGATCGGCCACGAGGGACACGAGGAGGTCGAGGGCACCGCCGGCGAGGCCCCCGAGCACGTGCAGCTCGTGGACACCGCCGAGGACGTGGCCAAGGTCGAGGTGCGCGACCCGTCCAAGGTCATCTGGCTGTCCCAGACCACGCTGTCGGTCGACGAGACCATGGTCCGCGTCGAGCAGCTCAAGCAGCGCTTCCCGGATCTGCAGGCGCCGCCGAGCGACGACATCTGCTACGCCACCCAGAACCGCCAGGTCGCGGTGAAGGCGATGGCCCCCGAGTGCGACCTGGTGATCGTGGTCGGCTCGCAGAACTCGTCCAACTCCAAGCGGCTGGTCGAGGTCGCGCTCCAGCACGGCTCCCAGGCGTCCTACCTGATCGACTACGCCAAGGAGATCCAGGAGGAGTGGCTGGACGGCGTCCGCACGGTCGGCGTGACCAGCGGCGCGTCCGTGCCGGACATCCTCGTGCACGAGGTGCTGGCCTACCTCGCCGAGCGGGGCTGGGGCGACGTGGAGGAAGTCACCACCGCCAACGAGAAGATCGCCTTCCAGCTGCCGAGGGAACTCCGCAAGGATCTCGTGTAATTGGCTGTGCTGAATGGCTGTGCTTCTGCCGCGCGTTCCGCGCGGGGCTCGGCCCCCGGGTAGCCGATGCCTCGCCCTTGCTGGATTTAGCCCGCCGCATCCGGTTTGGGTGGGTGGGAGCGTTGGGTCGCGGCGGGCGAAATCCAGCAACCGGGCGAAGCATCGGCGGGGCCTCGCGGACTCTGAGCGTCAACCCATGACACGAAAGCGCCGTTGGTTGCAGTGGATGCAACCAACGGCGCTTTCGTGTCGTGCGCTCAGTACTCGTCGTCGGGGCGGCGAGGGCGACGGGGCGGGGGCTGCGGCGGACGGCCCTGGCCGCCGCCGGGGCGGCCGCCACCGGCACCACCACCGCGGCCTGGCGTGGCCGGACGCGGCGGCACGCCACCACGCTGGCCACCACCCCCCGGTGCGGCCGGACGGCCGCCGGGTGTTGCTCCGCCACGGCCCGGCGGCACCTGCCGCTGCGGCGGCGGAGGCTGCTGCCGGTCGCGGTCCGCTCGCTCGCGGTCCCGGCCCGGCGGCGGCGTCGGACGCGAGCGTGCGCCGGCCGGGCGCTGGGCCGGCTCGCGGCGCGGCGGCTCGCGGTCCCGTCCGACCTGGTCGCGGTCCTCACGGCCGGCCGAGTCCCGGCGCACCGACCGGGCCGGCGGCGGGAAGTCCTCGTCATCGTCCGGTCTGGGCTTGCGCTGCAGGATCAGGCGCACCGCGCCGATCACCACGGTGAGCACGGTGGCGATGGCCATCACCGGGAAGTTGCCGATCAGCGGCGGGCCGATCGCGATCGCCTTGGCCCCCAGGCCGCCGGTCGCGCCGGCGGCGAACAGCCCCAGCACCACGCCGGCCACGATGATCATGATCAGCGGCGGCTGCACCATGGGGCCGAACAGGCTGCGCCGTCGCACGAAGGTCACGGCCAGCACGCAGCCGATCGTGTACAGCACCTGGAACGGCAGCCCCAGTGTCTTGTTCGTCAGCTCGTCGAACAGCGCGCCGACCGCGGTCAGGGCGAGCGCCGTCAACACCGCCCCCCACCAGGGCATAGCCCGTGAGCCGAAGGCCGGCGCGTCCCCCCAAGAGGCGGGCCCCGGCTCGGTGTCAAGATCGCTTCGGCGATCGCGCGTGGCGGTCACGAGACGACACGGTAGCCCGTTTGTGTCGCGAAGCTTGTGAACGCTCCGTGAGAAGCAGTGGCAGTCACCCCTATGGGCTGCCGACGATGCCCCGATGAGCGGGCAAAACCCTCAGTTGATCACCCTCCGTCCGATGTTTGCTCGGCGTTAAGCGGCTCGGCCATCGGGGTAAACGGACCGGCCGTGACCTCGTCCGCTCGACGCACGGTCGTCAGCGGCGTCGGGCTGCCGGCCGCGTCGGTCAGCGGCTGCACCGCACTCCGGAACCCCTCCAGCGCGTCCAGCTCGCGCCGCCGGGCCGACAGGAAACGCTGCAGGTGGGTACTGGACAGGTTGACGGAGTCGATCGCCGTGTTGGCCGCCCGGTGCGCCGCCGCGGCCTGGCTGCGCACCTGCTCCACGTCGGCCGCGATGGCCCGTTCCGTCGCCGCGAACATCGCCGCCGAGGCCAGCACCGCGAACCCGGTCGGGCCGCACAGGAACACCCGCCGGTCCAACAGCCATCGCAGCAGCTCGGGATCGGTGTCCATGGCCGCCACCACCGCCGCGTCCGACGGCACGAACATCACCGTGCCGTAGATGGCGTCGGCCCAGCGGGAGTAGCCCTTGCCCGCCAGCTCCGCCGCCCTGGACCGGATGTTGCGCACATGCACGCGCAACGCGTCGGCCCGCTCGTCGGCGTCGTCGGTCTCCATCGCCTCGGCCCAGACGACCATGCTCATCTTGGAGTCCACCGGCACCTGCCGGCCACCGCCGACCGCCAGCACCATGTCCGGGCGGACGATGCCGCCGCCGGCCAGGTCCGTCTGCAACGTGAAGTGCAGCCCCTCGCGCAGGCCCAGGGTACGGGCCGTCTCCACGAGCACCTGCTCGCCGAGTTCACCCCTTCCGGTGATGGAGGAGAACGCCACCTCGTACCGGCGCAGCGTCGCCTGCTGCCGGTCGAACCGGGCCCGCTCGGCCTCCACCGCGGCGAACGCCGCGTCGGTCCGACGCACGCTGTCCTGGTACATCCGCCACAGGAACACCAGGCCACCGGCCAACAACAGGGCCAGCACGATCGCCGCGGTGCTGATCACTTCGGAACTCACGCCACCACAGTGCCATCCACCCCCGACACTCTTTTTGCGACCCGAGGACTGCGGCCTCGCCCCGCGCGGAACGCGCGGCATGTCACAGCGACTCGCCGGGGCTCCTCCACGAGGTTGTCGGGGTCGGGGCTTAGCTTGAGAATCCATGCGGGTCCTGCACACCTCCGACTGGCACGTCGGCCGCACCTTCCACGGCCGCGACCTGCTGGCCGACCAGGAAACGGTCCTCACCGGGCTGGCGTCCCTGGTCGAGAGCGAGCGGGTCGACGTCGTCGTGGTGGCCGGCGACCTGTACGACCGCGCGATGCCGTCGGCCGAGTCCATCGAAACGTGTGGGCGGGCGCTGTCGGCGATCCGCGAGGCCGGCGCCCGGATCGTGATCACGCCCGGCAACCACGACTCGGCCCAGCGCATCGGCGTTTTCGGCTCGTTCGCGGCCGCGGGTGGCCTGCACCTCAAGACGAAGCTGTCCGCCCTGGACACGCCGGTCGTGCTCGACGACGTCGCGTTCTACGGACTGCCCTACCTGGACCCGGAACCCGCCCGCCACACGCTCGGCGTCGACGGCCGCGGCCACGCCGCGGTGCTGGGTGAAGCGATGCGCCGGGTTCGTGCCGATTTACGCAACAGAAGCGGACTTGGCACCATGGTTCTCGCCCACGCCTTCGTGACCGGCGGCGAGGCCTGCGAGTCGGAACGCTCCATTCGCGTCGGCGGCATCGACCACGTGCCCGGCGCGGTCTTCGACGGCGTCGACTATGTCGCCCTCGGCCACCTGCACGGCGCGCAGAAGCTGGCCGAGAACCTGCGCTACTCGGGCAGCCCGCTGGCCTACTCCTTCTCCGAGGCGCGGCACCGCAAGCAGATCCTGCTGGTCGACCTTGACAGCTACGGATTGCACAAGGTCACGCAGGTCGAGCTGCCTGTTCCGCGTCGGCTGGCCACCCTGCAGGGACGCCTTGACGATCTTCTCTCCGACCCCGCGCACGCCGATCTGGAAGAGTGCTTCCTGTCGGTCGCGGTGACCGACCACGTTCGACCCCTTGACCTGCAACGCAAGTTGCAGGAGCGGTTCCCGTACGCCGTGCACGCCGAGTGGCGTCCCGACGGCGGCCGGGCCACGGCCGAACTGCGCTACGCCGACGCCGTGCGCGGCCGCAGCGATCACCAGATCGCCGAGGGCTTCGTACACGACGTCCGCGGCAGCGTGGCGACCGTGTCGGAATCGTCGTTGCTGGAACAGGCTTTCCGGGAGGTGGAGACGGAATGAGGTTGCACCGCTTGGAGTTGTGCGCCTTCGGCCCCTACGCGGGCCGGCAGGCGGTCGACTTCGACCAGCTCGGCGCCGACGGCCTTTTCCTGCTACACGGGGAAACCGGCGCCGGCAAGACAACCCTGCTCGACGCCGTCGCGTTCGCCCTGTTCGGTCGAGTGCCGGGCGCGCGCGGCGACGTCAAGCGCCTGCGTTACGACAACGCGGACCCTGATCTGCCCACCGAGGTCTTACTGGAGCTTTCCGTTCAGGGCCAACGGTTTCGGGTGGTCCGCAGCCCGGAGTACGACCGGCCCAAGCGCCGTGGCGGCGGCTCAACCACGCAGAAGGCCATGGTCTCGCTGACGTGGCTGAGCTCCGACGCCGAGGGCATCAGCCGCAACGACGAGGTCGCACGCACGGTCGAGCGACTGCTCGGCATGACCGCCGAGCAGTTCTTCCAGGTTGTGCTGCTGCCGCAGGGCGAATTCGCCCGCTTCCTGCGTTCGGACACGTCCGAGCGGGAGAAGCTGCTGGAGAAGTTGTTCGGCACGCAGCGATTCCACGACGTCGAGCAGTGGTTCCGCGATCGCCGCCAGCTGGCCGGCCGCAAGGTCGAACAGCACCGGCAGCAGGTACGGGAGCAGGTCGCCCGCACCGCGCAGGCGGCCGGCGAGCAGATGCCCGAGGATGCTGGCGAGCAATGGCTCGCCGAGTTGACCGACCGCGTCGCCGCCCTGGTGTCCGAAGCGGAGGCAACCGAGTCCGAGAGCCGCGAGCGCGCCCGGCACGCCGAATCCGAGCTGGCCGAGCGACGTGCGTTGGCCGACCGAGTGCGCCGCGTGCGCCGGGCCACCGAGCAGCTCGCGGGACTGCCGACCGAGGACCGCACCGCCTGGCGGGCCGAGCTGGCCGCCGCCCGACGGGCCGTCGGCGTCAAGGCCGCGCATCTGACCGAGCGGCAGATCGAGCAGGAACTGACGCAGGTGCGGGAACGCGAGCGGGCCGGCGTGCGACGGCTCGGCCCGATCCCGCTGGAGGAAGATTCACGTGGTCAGGCCGGTCGTCTCCGCGAGGAAGCCGGCACGCTGCGGCAGTTCGTCGCCGAGGCCGAGCAGCTGGCGACCGAGCAGCGGCGGATCCGGCAGCAGGACAAGCGCCGTGAGGAGCTGGCCGCCGGCATCCGGCAGCTCAGCGGTGCCCTGTCCCAGCTGCCGGACCAGCTGAGCATGGCTCGGCAGCGCCTGGACAAGGCCCGGGATGCCCGGACGCGGCTGGACGCCGTCGAGGACCAGTGGAAGCAACTGGCCGAGATCGCGGTCGACGCGGATCGGCTGCCGGCGCTGGAACGTGCGCTGGAGCGGGCCGTCGCCGGCGACCGCAAGGCCGTCGACGAGCACCAGGCGGCGTACGACCGGTTCCTGGACATCAGGCAGCGCCGCCTGGACGGCATGGCCTCCGAGCTGGCCGCCGGGCTCACACCCGGCGACAACTGTCCGGTGTGCGGCTCGATCGAGCACCCGAAGCCGGCCCGTGCCGCCGACGGCTCGGTCACCCGGGAGCAGGACGCCGCCGCACAGCGGGCCGAGCAGGAGGCGAAACAGCGCCGCGAGCAGGCCGCCGCACGGTTGCGCTCCGCCGAGCAGGAGTGCCTCACGCTCCGGGATCGCCTGGCCGGCAAGGATCCCGAGTCGCTCAAGGCCGATCTGAAGATGCTCACCGACGAGCGGGACGAGCTGCGCGTGGTCGCCGCGTTGGTCGACCGGCTGGTGGCCGAGGTGGGTCGGCTGGAGGAGGAGACACGCCGGCAGACCGAGCGGCACGCCCAGGCCGAGCGAGAACTGGCTGTGGTCGTCGCCGAGCTGAGCACGTTGCGGGAGAACGTCGACGAGCGCGCCGAACGCGTGCGGCTCGCTCGTGGCGAGTTCCCGGACGTGGCCGCCCGGCGTGAGCACCTGCTCGCCGTCGCCGACATCGTCGAAGTCGTCGCCACCGCGCGAGACGAGGCTGTCGGCGTGGAGAAAAGGCTTGCCGCGCAACGGGAAGCCGTAGTTCAGGCTGCTGTGGCGGCCGGCTTCGACGACGTGCCGGCGGCGGTCGCCGCGGTGCGCTCCGACCAGGCCATCGCCGCGTTGGAGCGACGTCTGGAGGAGGTGCAGGCGGTCGAGGACTCGGCTCGCGGTGTGCTGGCCGAACCCGAGCTGGCCGGCGTGGATCCGACCGCCGAGGTCGACGTTGCGACGGTCGAAGCCGAGGCGGTGCAAGCTCGTGCCGGCCTGGAGGCCGCCGTCGCCGCGTTGCGCTCGGCCCAGCAGCGGCGCACCGAACTGGCCGAACAAGCGGCCCGCCTGCGCTCGATATGGGCCTCGCTCGCCCCGGTGTTGGCCAAGTACGACGAGTTGGACGCCCTGACCGACGTGGTCATCGGCCGTGGTCAGAACGCCCGCAGCATGTCGTTGCGGTCGTACGTGCTGGCCGCCCGGCTGGAGGAGGTCGCCATCGCCGCCTCCCGCCGGCTGCGCCGGATGAGCCAGGGCCGCTACGAGTTCGTGCACACCGACGAGGCCGGACCGCGCGGCACCCGGGGCGGCCTGGGGCTCGATGTGCTCGACGACTACACCGGACGCAAGCGGCCGGCCAAGACGCTGTCGGGCGGCGAGTCCTTCCTCGCCTCCCTCGCGCTCGCGCTGGGCCTGGCCGACGTGGTCGCCGCCGAGACCGGTGGGGCGCTGCTCGACACGCTCTTCGTCGACGAGGGTTTCGGCACCCTCGACCCGGAGACCCTCGACATGGTCATGGACACGCTCGACGAGCTGCGAGCCGGTGGCCGCGTCGTCGGGCTGGTCTCGCACGTCGAGGAGCTCCGCCAGCGGATCCCGACCCGGCTGCGCGTGCGCAAGGCCCGCGCCGGATCCCGGTTGGAGGTGATCGCCTAAGCCGTTTTCTCCTCATGGTCCAGCAGCCAGCGCTTGATCTCGACACCCCAGCGGAACCCGCCGATGGAGCCGTCGGTGCGCAGCACGCGGTGGCAGGGCACGAACAATGTCGCAGCGTTGTACGCGCAGGCCCCCGCGGCGGCCCGGACCGCAGTCGGACGGCCGGACAGCTCGGCGTACTGCCGATAGGTGACCGGCTTGCCGGCCGGCACGGTGCGCAACATGCGCCACGCGTGCTCCCGGAACTCGCCGGACCGTTGCAGCACCTCGATGTCGTCGATGACCGACAGCTCGCCGGCGTGGTAGTCGCGGACGGCCCGGGTGATGCGACCCAGCTCGGCCTTCGTCTCGATCTCGGTCGGCCGCAGCGCCGGCTGCACCTGGGGCAGCAGGTCGCCGATCTCGGCGGTCCAGCCCGAGGCCAGCACGACGTCCTCGGCGTTGACGACCGTGGTGAACGGCCCGACCGGGGTGTCCACTGTGGACGCGTAGGCGGTGGTCACTTCGAACTCCTGGAGATCGGGGTGGTCGACTGGGCGGCAGCCCGCCACAGGTGCATGCCGGCGTACGAGCGCCAGGGCCGCCAGGCCCGGCCGCGTGCCGCCAGGCCGTCGGGGTCCGACGGCAGGCCGAGGTTGGCCGCGCCCTTGAGCAGGGCGACGTCCGTGGTGAGCAGGACGTCGGGCGCGCCGAGCACGCGCATCAGCACGTAGCCGGCGGTCCATGGCCCGATGCCCGGCAGGGCTTCGAGTTCGGCGCGCAGCTCCTCCGGGTCGCGACCGACGTCGACGGTCAGCGTGCCGTCGGCCAGCGCCGCGCAGGTGGACAGCACCGTGTCGATACGTCGGCGTGGGCCGGTGAGCACCGCCGCGCCCTCCTTGGCGATCGCCTCGGGGGTGGGGAAGAGCCTGGTCAGCGTGCCGTCCGCGGCTTCGAGCGGCTCACCGAGCCGCTCGGTGAGCCGGGCCAGCGCGGTGCGGGCCGCCGCGACCGTCACCTGCTGGCCGAGCAGCGCCCGCAGCACGATCTCGGGGCCGTCGACCGCGCCCGGCAGCCGGATGCCCGGCGTCTTCGACACCATCGGCGCCAGGTTCGGGTCGGCCGCGAGCAGCTCGTCGCAGGCAACCGGGTCGGCGTCGAGGTCGAACAGGCGCCGCACGCGGGTCACCGCGCTGCCCAGGTCGCGCAGGTCGGTCAGTCGCAGTGTGCAGTCGATGTGCTGCGGTGCCGGGGTCAGCCGGACGGTGGCGGTGCCGTGCGGCAGTCGCAGCGCGCGGGCGTAGCCCTGCTCGCTCGCCTCCTCGACCCCCGGGATCGCCCGGGCGGCGAGGAACGCGAGCATGCCCGCCGCGTCCATCGGCGGCCGGAACGGCAGCCGCAGCGTGATGGTGCCCGGCGTCGACTCGTGGTGCTTGTGCTTGGCCGCGCCCTCCCGCAGCTGGGACGGGGTCACCGCGAACACCGCCCGCACCGTGTCGTTGAACTGGCGGATGCTGGCGAAGCCCGCGGCGAACGCCACGTCGGAGAACGGCAGGTCGGTGCTCTCGATCAGCAGCCGGGCCGAGTGCGCGCGGTGCGCCCGGGCCAGCGCCAGCGGCGGGGCGCCGAGCTCCGCCGCCAGGACCCTGGTCAGGTGCCGCTCCGAGTAGCCGAGCCGGCGGGCCAGGCCCGGCACGCCGTCGCGCTCCACGACGCCGTCCGCGATCAGCCGCATCGAGCGGGCCGCCAGGTCGGCGCGGACGTTCCAGTCCGGCGAGCCCGGGACCGCGTCCGGCAGGCAGCGTCGGCACGCCCGGTAGCCGCCGGCCTGGGCCGCCGCCGCCGTCAGGTAGAACTCCACGTTCTCGCGCTTCGGGCGGACCGCCGGGCAGGACGGCCGGCAGTAGATGCCGGTCGTGCGCACCGCGGTGATGAAGTGGCCGTCGAAGCGCGCGTCACGGGAGGCGACGGCGCGGTAGGCGCGTTCCGGATCGATGAGCACGGTATGAATGCTGCCAGCCCCGACCGACGCCGGCTGGCGGTTTTCGGACACGAGCGTCGGGCCGCGTAGACTGCTCCGTCGTGAGTCTCACCCTCGGCATCGTCGGTCTGCCCAACGTCGGCAAGTCGACCCTGTTCAACGCGCTGACCCGCAACGACGTGCTCGCGGCGAACTACCCGTTCGCCACCATCGAGCCCAACGTCGGTGTCGTCGCGCTGCCCGATCCGCGGCTGGACAAGCTCGCCGAGCTGTTCAACTCCGAGAAGATCGTGCCGGCCACCGTGTCCTTCGTCGACATCGCCGGCATCGTCAAGGGCGCTTCCGAGGGCGCCGGGCTGGGCAACAAGTTCCTGGCCAACATCCGCGAGGCCAACGCCATCTGCCAGGTCATCCGCGTGTTCGACGACCCGGACGTGGTGCATGTCGACGGCCGCGTCGACCCGTCCTCCGACATCGAGACCATCAACACCGAGCTCATCCTGGCCGACCTGCAGACCCTGGAGAAGGCGCTGCCGCGGCTGGAGAAGGAGGGCCGGACGCACAAGGACAAGCGTCCCGCCTTCGAGGCCGGCACCTTGGCCAAGGAGATCCTCGACGGCGGCCGGACCTTGTTCCATGCCCAGGCCGAGCTGGACGTGTCGTTGCTGCGTGAGCTGAACCTGCTCACCACCAAGCCGTTCCTGTACGTCTTCAACGCCGACGAGTCCATTCTCACCGATGAGGCCCGGCTCAAGGAGTTGCGCGAGCTCGTCGCCCCCGCCGACGCCGTGTTCCTGGACGCCAAGGTCGAGTCCGAGCTCATCGAGCTGGACGCCGAGTCCGCCGCCGAGCTGCTCGAGTCCATCGGCCAGCACGAGCCCGGCCTCGACGCCCTGGCCCGCGCCGGCTTCCACACCCTCGGCCTGCAGACCTACCTCACCGCCGGTCCCAAGGAGTCCCGGGCCTGGACCATTCCCAAGGGCGCCACCGCGCCGCAGGCCGCCGGCGTCATCCACACCGACTTCGAGCGCGGCTTCATCAAGGCCGAGGTCATCTCCTACGACGACCTCGTCGAGACCGGCTCCGTCGCCGCCGCCCGCGCCGCCGGCAAGGCCCGCATGGAGGGCAAGGACTACGTCATGGCCGACGGCGACGTCGTCGAGTTCCGCTTCAACGTCTGAGCAACGTTTAATTGATCATGCTACCAAAGTGGTAGCATGGCTGGTGTGGCGATGACACTGCGGCTGACCGAGGAGCAGGAACGTGCCCTCGCGCTGCTCGCTGAGGCCGATGGGGTGAGCAAACACGAGGCTGCCGTGCGGGCGATTGCCGAGGCTGCGGCCCGACGGGTTCGGGCCGACAGGGTCGGTGCGTTGTCGCAAGAAGGACGCAGCCGGTATGCGGGTCTGCTCGATCGACTCGCCCAGTGACGGTCGAATACCTTGCCCTGGATGACCTCCTGGCGCTCGCTGATGATCTCGGTGTGGCCAAGGTGCGCGATCTGGGGCTGCTCGACTCGGCGGCGCATCGGCCGAAGTCCTCGCTTATGGGTCAGGACGCTTATCCAACCTTGCACGAAAAGGCTGCGGTACTGCTTGAGTCCGTAGTCCGCAACCATCCACTCGTTGACGGCAACAAGCGGCTGGGGTGGATGGGTGTCTTCGTCTTCTACGGCCTGAACGGCTTCGACCTGGACGCGCCCGAGGACGACGCCTACGACCTGGTGATCGCGGTTGCGACCGGTTCGGTCGCCTACGCCGAGGCGGCCGAGCGGCTGGCCCGATGGGTGCGTCCAGATGTCGCACCGCCCCGCGACCCCGTCGAGTTCCGCTTCAACGTCTGACCCGATATCCGGGTGCGCCGCCCGGCCACCGCTCCTACGGTTCGTTCGTGCTGATCCGTGACGCCGTGGCCGGCGACTGGCCGTCGATCTATCCGTTCTTCGCCCGGATCGTCGCCGAGGGTCGGACCTATGCCTTCCCCGACGACCTCTCCCTCGACGAGGCCCGGCCTTGGTGGATGGAGTCCCCGCCCGGCCGCACCGTCGTCGCCGTCGACGGCAATGAGATCCTTGGCAGCGCCAAGATGGGCCCCAACCGTCCCGGCCGTGGCTCCCACGTCGCCACCGCCAGCTTCATGGTCGCCTCCCGCCACCGCCGCCTCGGCGTCGGCCGCGCCCTCGGCCGCCATGTCGTCGACTGGGCCCGTTCCGCCGGCCACCGCAGCATCCAGTTCAACGCCGTCGTTGAGACCAACACCGCCGCCGTCGCCCTCTGGCACTCCCTCGGCTTCCGCACCATCGGCACCGTCCCCGATGCCTTCGACCACCCCGACCACGGCCTCGTCGGCCTGCACGTGATGTGGCTCGACCTCAGCTCTTCTTCGGGCTGAACAGAGTCGTCAGGTCGATGTCGATCGCGAACGGCACCGGGCGTTCCAGATGACCACGGAAGATGCCGGCCGGGACGTACGTGCCGGTCGGCAGGTCTAGTTCGTAGACGTGCACGACTGGTTGATTCTCTTCTTCTTCGATCAGCCAGTAGTGCCGAATGGCGGCCTCGGCGTACTTGCGCAACTTGACCGTGCGATCGCGATGCTCGGACTCCGGAGACACCACTTCCACCGCAAGAACGACTTCCTCTGGCACGAATGCTGTTCGCACAGGATCGACCGGAGCTGTCGTGGCTAGCACGTCAGGCTCGGGCCTGTTGCGATTGTCCAGGCGGACGGTGACCTCGCGGTCGATCTCCACGCCGTCCGGCGCCTGAGCGGTCAGTGCGGTAGTGAGAGCGGTGACGACGCGGGCGTGCCAGACCCGCCGCGACGACATCATGAAGACAAGGGCTCCGTCGATCAGTTCCGTGTGCCTGGGAGCCTCCGGTAGGCGGTCCAGGTCGTCCGCGAACCAGCCCTCGGCGCGGGGAGGGCGCATCCAGTCCGGCAGTGCGGTCATGAGTCACCGTAGCCGTGTTCTGGAACGCTGACAGTCATGTGCTCGCGCACTGACTGTCTTGCGCATTGCGTTGGGGCTGCGAGGCGACGTCCGGTCAGCACTATGTCAGTCTCCGTGTGGTTGGAGCGACCGTTCGGCCGAGTCGAGTAGCTCCTTGTAGCTGAGGACCTCCAACCGAGACCGGTGGGCGTTGTGTACCCGCATCGTCTCCTGTTGCAGGCTCTCGGTGACGTCTGGCTGAGCAAGTGGGTGCCCGATGAGCACGATCGCGTTGGCCCGGCGGGCGTCCACGGAGAAACGATCGAGTATCTCCTGCCTGTTCTCATCGAGGCCGACGAGATAGTTCACTGCCTGGCTGACGGCATCGTTAACGTCCGCGGTCGGAACCAGTGCATTGCGGTAGTACTTCACGGTCGGGGCCATTGCACGCTTGAGTTCGACGATGCACAGCGAGCCATCTGGTCGTAGCAGTGGGATGTCAACCTCGTTGCCGGGAACCAGTCGCCGTCTGAGTGCCTCGCCGACAAAACGTCCACCGAATATCCACAACTGCTGACGTAGCGCTCGGTGGATATCACCCTCGGTGGACGTTGGATCCTCGAGGACGGATCGAAGTTCTGCGAGCCCCGAACGCCTTCGAAGCATCTCCGCGGCTTGGATGAGTGCCTGTCCGTCGGCGTCGGCAGCCAACACGGCTAGAGCCTCTGGGCTGGTCACGATGCGGGCCGCTGCCTCATGCGTGTCCTCGACGTCGATCCTGTCGCGCAGGATCTCTGCCAACCAGGCGGCAGTCTCCGCCTGGCCGCGCAAGAGTCTGTACCGACCCGGCCGATCCTCCGGCGCGTCCATGAACGGGATCTCGCGTGCTGTCGTCGAAACATGGTTCAAGAGCTCTTGGGCCGTCGTTGTCGGTGCCTTGTCGAGCAAGGTGCTGGCAATGTTGGTCCAGAAATCAACCGATATCGTGATGGTCTGTTTTATGGATTGCAGACTGAGGCTGTCATTGCGAGATTCTCTGAAGAGTTTGTGTTTCTCTTCGACGTCACGCCTTCTGGCCTTGTTCTCGGCGTAGTCCACGGATGATTGTAGTAGTTGGATCGAATCCGTCTCGCCGGCTGTCTGTGCTTCGGTCAACGCCGATCGAATATGTACGACCAGTTGGCGGCCACCTCGGCGTGGGGTCTTCGGTGCGCTGCGCATGAAGGTCAGCGCGGCTTGCACTGCCGTACGCACGGAGTCCGATGCGCACTCGTCGCGTGCCTTCTCCAATAGGAGTTCGAGGGTCCAGTCGCTACGAACGTTCATCCGAACAGCTTTCCGGGTCGGCCGCACCGAGGGACGGCTTTCCTAAAACCGCCCCTCGGTGAGACGAACCGATCAGCCTTCGGAGTTGCGGTGCCGGGCGGCGTAGATGATCACGCCGAAGGCGGCGGCGAGGATGAACAGGCCGGCGGCGCCGGCGAAGATCAGGTCGGCGTTGCCCTGGTCGGACTGGGCGGTGGCGTGGGGGTTGGGCGAGGCGGCCTGGGCCTGGACGGCGAACAGGACGGCGAGAACGACGGCGGCAGCGCTGGCGGCAGCGGTGCGGAAGAACTTCATCACTTCAAATCCCCTTGAACGGCTTCGCTACCAACGACGCACGGGACGGGGGGATCGTTGCCCTTGTCGGGCAGGTCACAACTCGATGGAGTGAAGCGGGGCGGATCGGGGCACAGCGTTGGCTGGCAGGGCCGGCGTCGGGTTGTCCGGGTCACATCCTGAGATTCCGCTGTGGACTTCGGACATGCGGCACGAACCGAGGTGGGCTCGGCGTTGGACCGGGTGTAACGCGGACAGACCGACGAGGAGGGCCATCATGACCACTGCGTTTGCGAACAACTCGGCAGGGTCGGCGCTGCCTACGCCGCCGACGGGCTGGCCGATCGGGTCGTACGACACCTACGAACAGGCCCAGCGGGCGGTGGATTTCCTGGCGGACCGGGACTTTCCGGTGCAGGACATCACGATCGTCGGCGTGGAGCCGATGCTGGTGGAAAGGGTGGCGGGCCGGCTGAGCTGGGGCCGAGTGCTGGGAGCGGCGGCGGCCTCGGGAGCCTGGTTCGGACTTTTTGTGGGCATCCTGCTGTCGCTGTTCACGGTGAGCGGCGGCTGGCTGGCGATCGCGATCGGCCTGCTGGCGGGCGTGGGGTCGAGCATGATCTTCGCGGCCATCAGCTACGCCTCGACGAAGGGCAAGCGCGACTTCGTGTCACAGAGCCAGCTGGTGGCCCGCCGCTACGACGTGCTGTGCCAGCCGCGAAACGCGGAGGCGGGCCGGAACCTGCTCTACTCGCTGGGCTGACCGAGCAGCTCGAGCACCCCGTCGATCTCGCCGGCGAGCATCACGTCAAGAGCGGTGATGCCGCCGGCGCTGTGCGTCGAGAGGCGGAACACGAGAGTCCGCCAGCGGATGTCGATGTCGGGGTGGTGGTTGTCGTTCTCGGCGATCTCGGCGATGCGGTTCACCGCCTGGATCGCCAGGGAGAAGCTGTCCAGTTCCACGGTGCGAACAAGGGCCGAGCCGTCCAGCTGCCACTGGGGCCGCCGGCCGAGGGCCTCGGTGACCTGATCGTCGGTGAGCAAAGCAACCATGCCGTCCATGGTGGTCCCGTCCACGCCGAAACGCAGCGTAAGCTCCGGGTGAGCCACGGGAGTCCGGTGCAGCCGGGCTGAGAGGAGAGCGGGCGAGCTCTCGACCGTAAGCACCTGATCCGGGTCATGCCGGTGTAGGGAGGCACTACGGGCGACCTCGCGCGACGAGGTCACCTGGAGGAGAACTTGACCGGGACGGCACGGCTGGCCGCGCTGGGGCTGGCGGCGATGACGCTGACGGGCTGTTCGCTGGTCGGAGGGGGTGAACAGGCCCCGACCGAGCACACGGTGACCCTGGTGACCCACGACTCGTGGGCGGTGGACAAGACGCTGTGGGCGGACTTCCAGCAGACCTCGGGCATCACGGTCAAGGTCAGCACCAACGGCGATGCGGGCGCACTGACCAACAAGCTGGTGCTGACCAAGGCGAACCCGATCGGCGACATCGCGTACGGAGTGGACAGCACCTTCGCGTCCAGGGCGCTGAAGGAGGGCGTCTTCGCCCCCTACACCAGCCCGGACGCGAGCAAGGGCCCGCAGCGCTACCAGCTGGACGACTCGCACCGGCTGACGGCGATCGACGTCGGCGACGTGTGCCTGAACGTGGACACGGGCTGGTACGCGCAGCACAACCTGCCGGCGCCGGCGGGCTACAGCGACCTAATCGACCCCAGGTACAAGGGGCAGACGGTGGTGGAGGACCCGTCGACCTCGTCGCCGGGCCTGGCCTTCCTGCTGGGCACGGTGAAGCAGTTCGGCGCGGACGGCTGGCCGGATTTCTGGACGAAGCTGAAGGCCAACGACGTCAAGGTGGACGCGGGCTGGGACGAGGCGTACACGCAGGACTTCTCGGGCTCGTCGGGCAAGGGCCCGCGCCCGGTGGTGGTGTCCTACGCGTCCTCGCCGGCCGACGAGATCGGCGCTGACGGCAAGCCGCGTACCAAGGCCCTGCTGAGCACCTGCTACCGCCAGGTCGAGTACGCGGGCGTGCTCAGTGGCGCCAAGAACCCGGACGACGCCAAGAAGGTGCTGGACTTCCTGGTCTCGCAGAAGTTCCAGGAGCAGGTGCCGGCCAGCATGTACGTCTACCCGTCGCGCGAGGGCGTGGCGCTGCCGGACGCCTGGAAGACGGCGGCCCCGCTGCCGGACGCGCCGGCGCAGCTGCCGGCGGACCAGGTGGACGCCAACCGGGAGAAGTGGGTGCAGCAGTGCCGAACGCTGCTGCAAGGCTAGTTCTGCCGCTGCTCGCGCTGGTCCCGGTCGGCTTCCTCGGCCTGTTCTTCGCCTGGCCGGTGGTGGCGATCGTCGGCATCGGGCTGGGCGGCAGCGGCGTGACGGACGTCCTGACCAGCGCCGACACCGGGCAGCTGGTGGCGTTCACGCTCGGTCAGGCGGCCGCGGCGACGCTGGTGGCGGTGCTGATGGGCATGCCGCTGGCGTTTGTCCTGGCGCGCTGCAAGCTGCCGGGTGTCGGCGTGGTGCGCACGCTGATCCTGGTGCCGTTCGTGCTGCCGACGGTGGTGGTCGGCTTGGCATTCCGGGCGTTGCTGCCGGACGGTGGCGTGCTGTCGATCGTGCTGGCCAACGCGTTCTTCAACGTCGCGGTGGTGGCGCGGACGGTCGGCGGGCTGTGGGCGCACACGGATCGGCGCGCCGAGGAGGCGGCCCGGTCGCTGGGTGCGTCGCGCTGGCGGGCGTTCACCTCGGTGGTGCTGCCGGCGATCGCGCCGGCCGTAGGATCGGCCGCGGCGGTGGTGTTTCTCTTCTGCGCCACCAGTTTCGGCGTCGTGCTGATGCTCGGCGGGGCTCGCTACCGGACGCTGGAGACGGAGATCTACCTTCGCACGGTCGACCTGTTCGACCTGCCCGGCGCGGCGGCGTTGTCGATCTTGCAGGTGGTGGCGGTGATCGCCGTGCTGCTGGTCGGCGCGGCGGCCCGGCGACGCCGGGAGACGGCGTTGAAGCTGCGGGGCCGGTTCGAGACGGCGAAACGGCCGGTCGGCGGCGAGTGGGTCGTGGTCGGCGCGGCGGCGCTCGTCGTTATCGCCCTGCTGGTGCCGATCGTCGGTCTGATCACGCGGTCACTGACCACGATGGACGGTTGGCGCGCGCTCGCCGGCACCGGCGACGACGGCACGCTTGAGGTGTCGGCCTGGCAGGCGGCGTCGAACTCGGTGCGGGCGGCGACCGACGCCACCATCCTGGCGATGCTGCTCGGCGTGACGGCGGCTGTGGTGCTCTCGCAGCTCCGAAGGGGCCGCGCGGTGCTGGGCGAGACGCTGGACCTGGCGCTGATGCTGCCGCTGGGCGTCTCGGCGGTGACGGTCGGCTTCGGCTATCTGGTCACGCTCGGCGATCTGCCCTTCGACCTGCGCACATCGCCACTGCTGGTGCCGTTCGCGCAGGCCCTGGTGATCACGCCGCTGATCGTGCGGACGGTGTTGCCGGTGCTGCGCGCGATCGACGAGCGCCTCCGGCAGGCCGCCGGCACGCTGGGCGCCGGGCCGTTCCGCGTGTGGCGGGAGGTCGACCTGGCGCTGGCCTGGCGGTCGCTGATCGCCGCGGCCGGCTTCGGCTACGTGGTCGCGCTGGGCGAGTTCGGCGCGACGAGTTTCCTGGCACGCCCGGACGCGCCGACGCTGCCGGTGGCGATCGCGCGGCTGATCAGCCGCCCCGGCGAGCTGAACAACGAGATGGCCTACGCGGCCTGCGTGGTGCTGATGCTGGTCACCGTGCTGGCGGTCGTGCTGATCGAGCGGCTGACGCCGGCGGTTGGGGAGTTCTGATGGCACTGGGACTACAGGGTTTGTCCGTGCGCTACGGCGACTTCGCGGCAGTGTCCGAAGTGGACCTGGACGTGGCCGACGGCGAGGTCGTCGCGCTGCTGGGCCCGTCCGGCTGCGGCAAGTCGACGCTGCTGCGGGCGGTTGCCGGCCTGGAGCTGCCGGCTGCCGGCACGATTCGTTGGGACGGCACGGATCTGGCCGGTGTCGCGGTGCACCGCCGGGACTTCGGGCTGGTGTTTCAGGACGGACAACTGTTTCCGCACAAGGATGTCGCGGCCAACGTGGCGTTCGGCATGCGCATGCACCACGTCGACAAGTCCCGGCGCGCGGAACGGATCGAGGAGCTGCTGGCACTGGTCGGCCTGGTGGGTTACGGCCACCGGCGCGTCACCGAGCTGTCCGGCGGCGAGCAGCAACGTGTCGCGTTGGCCCGCGCCCTGGCTCCCAAGCCCCGCCTGCTTCTCCTCGACGAGCCACTGTCCGCTTTGGACCGTGCGCTGCGCGAGCAACTCGCCGTCGACCTCGCCGCGCTGCTGCGGGACACCGGCACGACCGCGCTGGTCGTCACCCACGACCACGACGAGGCGTTCACGCTGGCCGACCGCGTCGCGCTGATGCAGTCCGGGCGGATTCGACAGGTCGGGCCGCCGGACGAGGTGTGGCGGCGGCCGGCCGACGACGTGGTGGCCGGCTTCCTCGGCTGCACCACCTTCGTGCCGGCCGAGGCCGCGCACGACCTGGTGACCAGCCCGCTCGGCGAGATCGCGTTGCCCGGCTCCGGTGACGGCACGGTGCTGCTCGGCCTGCGGGCCAACGCTTTGCGCACTGATCCCGGCGGCGTCGTGCACGGCGAGGTCGTGCAGCGGCTGCACCGCCGTGATCACGCCAGGCTGCTGGTCAAGCTCAGCGGCGACGGCGTGCCCAACGCCCCGGTCGAGGCCGTCGCTCCGGTCGCCGGAGCCCCCGAGCCCGGCGACGCCATTCGCTTGGCGCTCGACGCCGACGGTATCGCGCTTACCGGTACCGCAACTGGCTAACAGAGGCCGGAGCGATAGGCGAACACCACCGCCTGCACCCGGTCGCGCAGGCCGAGCTTGGCCAGGATCCGTGACACGTGGGTCTTCACGGTCTCGGGGCTGATCACCAGGCTGGCCGCGATCTCCGCGTTGGACAGCCCGGCGGCGATCAGCTTGAGCACCTCGATCTCCCGCCGGGCCAGCCCGTCGACGCCGTTCTCCGGCGGACGGACCCGGTCGGCGAAGCGGCCGATCAGCTGCCGTGTCACGGCCGGGGCGAGCAGCGACTCGCCGGCCGCGACCGTGCGCACGGCGGCGATCAGGTCGGCCGGCCGGGCGTCCTTGAGCAGGAAGCCGCTGGCCCCGGCGCGCAGTGCCTCATACACGTACTCGTCCAGGTTGAACGTGGTGACCACAAGGATCTTCACCGGATCCGGCACGCCGGGACCGGCGAGCAGCCGGGTGGCCTCGATGCCGGTCATCAGCGGCATTCGCACGTCCATCACGACCACCTCCGGCCGCAGCCGCCGGGCCGTGGACACCGCCGCCCGGCCGTCGCCGACCTCGCCGACCACCTCGATGTCGGGCTGCGCGGCGAGAATGGTGGCGTAGCCGGCGCGGACGAGTTCCTGGTCGTCGCAGACCAACACCCGGATCACCGCAGTGGCAGACAAGCCCGAACCTCGAATCCGTCGTCCCCGGGCTCGGCGGACAGCGAGCCGCCGACCGCGGCCACCCGGGCCCGCAAGCCGGCCAGTCCGCGGCCGCCGCCCAGGTCGGACCGGCCAGGTGCGCGGTCGTTCACAACGCTCACAGTGATGTCGTCCTCGGTGTAGTCGAGCCGGACCACGGTTCGGCGGCCGGGCGCGTGCTTGACGGCGTTGGTGAGCGCCTCCTGCACCACCCGGTACACAGCCAGCGCGACGCCGTCCGGGGTGTCCGGCGGCCGGCTGCCGGACACGCCGAACTCCACCGGCTGCCCGGTCGATCGGACCTGGTCCACCAACTCGTCGATGCCGGGTGTGGACCGGGTGCCGTCCAACACGTCGAGCAGGGTGCGCAACTCGGCCAACGCCCGCCGGCCGGTGTCGCCGATCGCGGCCAGCCCGTCGGCGGCGCGATCCGGCGCCGACGAAATCAGATACTGCGCGGCGTCGGACTGCACCACCATCGCGGTCACGTGATGCGTCACGACGTCGTGCAGCTCGCGGGCGATCCGGGCCCGCTCCTCGGCGACGGCCAACTGCGCGCTGTGGATCCGCCGGGCCTCGACGCCGGCCCGCCAGGACCGCATCCACCGACCGGCCGCCCAGCACACGGCCATCATCAGGAAAAAGCTGACGTACTGCGCCAGCTGCTCGGGCGAGCCCATCGCATGCAGCACAAGGCAGAACGCCACGTACACGAGCGCGCCGACGGCGAGCAGCCACCGACCGGCGAGGTAGGCGCCGGCGGTGTAGAGCACCACGAGCAGGCCCTCGCTGCCGAAACTGGGCGGATAACCCAGCACCTGGTCGGTGACGAACGCGGCCGCCACCAACGTGAAACACAGCTGCGGGGCGGTCCGACGCAGCACCAGCGGCAGGCATTGGGCCAGCCCCAGCGCGATGCCGACGGCGTCCAACGGGCGGTTCGGGAACTCGGCCAGGTCGGTGCCGTTGTCGACCAGGCCGGGCGCGAAGGCCAGCGCGGCCAGGGTGAGGGCGAAGACACCGTCCTGGGCAAGGATTCCCCGGGCGCGCCACCACGCGAGCACCGGTTCCGCGGCCCGTCGGAGCATCACGCGACTGTAGTCCGGCGGAGCACGCCGAGGCCCAGCACGGTGATCCAGGCCGCGCCGCCGAGCGCGAACAGCCGCTCGCCGATGCCGCCGGCTCCGATGCCGCCGAGGATGCCGTCCAACACGAGTAGCGTCAGCAGCCCGATCGCGGCGAACAGCGTCGGACGGAACCAGGACTGCCACTGCGGCAACCGTTTCATCGCCACGGCCAGCAGAACTCCGCACACCGGCAGGACAAACGCACCGAAGGTGCTCAGCGTGGCGTCGGCCGTGCCGCCGAAGGTCGCGGCCTGCGCCTCGACTGTGCAGCCCGTGTCGGCCAGGCGGCAGCCCTGCTGCTCGAACACGGACAGCAGGTCACCGAATCCGAAGATGGACAGGCCCAACAGGATCACGCCCAGCTGGGCCGGCCGGCCCGCCGCTCGCAGCGCCGGCCACAGCGAGCGGAACGCGAACAGCAGCACCGCCGCGCCGCACAACGTGAACGTCAGCACGAGGAACCACGCACCCGGCGCGCCGTCGGAGTACATGTCGCTGATGGAGTGCGCGGCGACGCTGTAGTTCGGGCCCTGCCAGGCCGCGGCGACCAGCCAGGCGGCGACGAACACGATGTCGGCGACGACAACAAGCCGCGCCCAGCGGCGAATCCCTGAACTCATGCGGAAAAGTTAGATGCGGCCGGCCGCCGGGCACATCCCCGCCAGGAGCTCACCCGGGAGTAGCTCTGGCGGGGGACACCCCTCGGCTACGTGAGTGGCTCATTTTCGCTTGGGGGGCACCTGAGCCACTCACGTAGGGCCGCAATGCGAAATGAGCCACTCACGTAGAACCAAAAAGGCGTCAGCCGTCCTTGCTGGCGAGGCGGGCGTAGGCGACGGAGAGGCCGATGACGAGGTAGCAGGCGGCCTTCAGGGTGCTGTTGATCAGGCCGTCCCACGGCATCGGGTCGCGCAGCACGTCGGTCAGCGAGGTCCAGCCGGTGGTCAGCAGGTACGGCTGAATCCAGTCCAGCTGGGGGATGACCGTCAGGATGGCGAACACCAGGGCCCCGGCGAGGGTGGCGGCCATGACGACCAGCGGGTGCTCGGTGAACGCCGACACAGCCAGCGCGATGGCGGCCACGGCCCACACCTGGAAACTCACCCAGAGCACGGAGACGCCGATCCGGGCCAGGGCGTCGCCGAAGCTGAGGGTATTGCCGGACAAGGTGATCAACCCGTCGGTGCCGACCAGCACGACGCCGGTGATCAAGCCGACCAGCGCGATGGCCACGGTCGCGATGAACACGACCGTGCCGACGCCGAACGCCTTGACGCCGAGCAGGCGAGCCCGGCTGACCGGGGCGATGAGCAGCCCACGCAGCGTGCCGTGGTTGGACTCGCCGGCCAGCGCGTCGGCCGCGGACATGGCGCCGAGCAGCGGCAACAGCATGGCCAGCAGCAACGTCAGCGACAGCACCGGCAGCACGAAGCCGTTGCCGATGAGGATGGTGAACAGCGAACCGGACCCGTCGCCGCCGGGGCCGACCCCGGCATTGCCGGCGATGACGGTGCCGACGCCGATGAGCACCGGCACCAGGGACAGCAGCACGATGGCGATGATGGTTCGGGGCCGCCGCAGGATCCAGCGCAGCTCCGACACGAGCAGCCGGCCCAGCGGCGCCCGGACCGGACGGTCCAGCGCGGGGCGGTCGAGAACGGCGGCGGTCATTGCGTCTCCCCCTCGGTGAGCTGCGCGAACAGCTCCTCCAGCCCGGTCCGCCGGCGACGCACCTCGTGCACCTCGGCGCCGGCCTCGACCAGCACCTTGACCACCTTGGGCGCAGTGGTGCCGATCAGCTCGACGAACAGGCCGTCCTCAGTGGACCGAGCGGCGATTCCGTTGTCCCGCAGGGAGTCCAGCGACAGCTCGACGTTCGGGGTGGACACGATCAGCGCCGGCGCGCCGGCCTCCAGCAGTTCGGCCAGCTCGCCCTGGGCGACGACGGAACCCTTGTGCAGCACGGCGACGTGCGTGCAGGTGGCCTCGATCTCGGCCAGCAGGTGCGAGCTGACGAGCACGGTCGTGCCGGCGGCGTGCAGCTCGGCGATGACCCGCCGGATCTCACGGGTGCCGGCGGGGTCGAGGCCGTTGGTCGGCTCGTCCAGCACGACGAGGCGGCGCGGCAGCAACAGCACGGAGGCGAGTCCCAGCCGCTGCTTCATGCCGAGCGAATATCCCCGGTAGCGGCGGTCGGCGGCGTCGGCCAGCCCGACCCGCTCCAACGCATCCGACACCGACGACGCGATGGCCGGCGTGGCCATCAGCGGCTCGGCGGAGGCGACCCGGCGCAGGTTCTCCCGTCCGGACAGGAACGGGTGGAAGCCGGGGCCCTCGACCAACGCGCCGACGTGCGGCAGCGTGATCTGGGCGCCGCCGGGCATCGGATGGCCCAGCAGCTCGACCGAGCCGGCGGTCGGCTGCACCAGGCCGAGCAGCATGCGGATGGTGGTGGTCTTGCCGGAGCCGTTGGGGCCGAGCATGCCCAGCACCGCACCCTCGGGCACGTCCAGGTCCACCTGGTCGACGGCGACCGTGCTGCCGTAGGTCTTGCGCAGTCCCCGAGTCCGCGCCGCGAGCGCGGGGGCGGCCAGCGCCGCCCCCACACTCGGCTCCACGAGGGAGGTGCTGGTCACTTCACGCTCGCCAGCGCGTCGATCAGGACCTGCTGCGGCACGGCGCCGACCGCGACGCGGCCGTCGTCGAGGACCAGCGCGGTGCCGACCGCGCTGCTGATCTGGTAGCCGGCGCCCCACGGGCCGCTGACCCGCTTGCCCAGCTGGCCGAGCAGCTTCGAGGCGTCGAAGGACCGGCCGTCCTTGGTCTGGCCCGAGGCCGAGCCCAGCGCGTCGGCCGGCAGCTGCTGCACCAGCACGGTGTCCCAGCCGGTGCCGACGACCTTCGGCTCCGGCAGGTCCTTGGCCGCCTGGCCGGCCTGCTGCTTGGCCTTGTCCGCATCGCCGGTGACGACCTTGGCGTTGGCCGGCGGCGTGAACGTGAACAGCGCCGGGTCCTGCTGGCCGATCTCCAGCTTGGAGAAGCCGATCTGCGCCACCGGCTGGGCGTTGCCGTTGGCCAGCACGCTCAGCTGCAGCGGGATCTTCGTCTCCGAGTCGACGGCGATGCGCACCTCGCGCAGCATCGTGCGCTCGGACGGCTTCGGCGCGAGCACCAGCTCGTAGGCCGACCGGC
Source organism: Kutzneria sp. (assembly GCA_036403095.1). Taxonomy (GTDB): domain Bacteria; phylum Actinomycetota; class Actinomycetes; order Mycobacteriales; family Pseudonocardiaceae; genus Kutzneria. Next base: position 40,189 of record DASWRQ010000020.1, read on the forward strand.
CGGCGACGGTCGCCGTGCCGTCCACCTTGACCGTGCTGTCCTTGCTGATCAGGCCGATGATCTGCTTGGCCGCCTGCGCCGGGTCGGTGACGGCCTCGCCGTTGGAGGGAATCTCCGGGTGGTCCTTGCCCTTCTCGGCCGGGTCGCTGCTCTTGTGCACGGTGTTGTTGGACGAGGTCCAGTCCCACACCGTGGCGCCGTCGAACACGACGGTCTCCTCGGAGGTGCTGCTGGGCAGCGAGAGCCGGCCCTTGCCCTTGCCGTCGGTCCAGACCTGTGCGCCGAGCGAGCCGGAGCTGAGGAACTTCGACGCCTGCCCGAGGCCCGGCACCGCCGGCAGCCCCAGTTTGTTGGTCGCGGTCACGGTGCCGGCCAGCGCCGGCACGCTGTGCGTGGTCAGCACGGACTGCACCAGGCCCTCGGCGGTGACCTGCGGCAGCACGGGGGCGGGCCCCGCACCCGCCGGCATCGCCAGCACGCCGAGCCCGACCACACCGGCCAGCACGCCGGCCGTCCCGACGACCAGCCCTGCCTTCTTCCCGTTCATGGCTCCCCTTCCAATCACGTCCAGTGAACGCCTCCGAGCTTGGTCAAGGCCAGCTGAGACGGGGCTGAGGAGCTGAGAGACCGCTGAGAGTCACCGGCCGAACATGCCCTGAACAGTGGGAACCGCTGAGAGATCCCTGAGACCTGCTCTTCCGCTGGCCATACTGGCCTGGTGAGACCACGGGTGCTCGTAGTCGATGACGAGATCGGGGTGCGTCGGGCGCTGGAACGCGGACTGACGGCCGAGGGGATGGACGTGGTGTGCGCGGCCGACGGCCCGAACGGGCTGAAGGCGGCGCTGACCGGGAGCTTCGACGTGGTGCTGCTGGACATCATGCTGCCGGGGCTGTCGGGCTACCGGGTGCTCCAGCACATGCGGGCGGAGCACGTGGAGACGCCGGTGCTGCTGGTGTCGGCCAAGGACGGCGAGGTGGACCAGGCGGACGGCCTGGACCTGGGGGCGGACGGCTACCTGGTGAAGCCCTTCTCCTTCATGGTGCTGGTGGCGCAGGTCCGGGCGGTGCTCAGGAGGGGCGCGTCCACGGAGGCGGCGGCGGTGCAGCTGAAGGTGGGGGAGCTGGTGATCGACCGCGCGGGCCGCGAGGTGCGCTGGGCCGGGGAGCCGGTGCCGCTGAGCCCCCGTGAGTTCGCGGTGCTGGAGGTGCTGGCCAGCCGCGCGGGCGCGGTCGTGACGAAGGACGAGCTGCTGCGCACGGTGTGGGGCGACGAGCTGGCGGCCACGCGCAACGCGGTGGAGGTGTACGTGGGCTACCTGCGCCGGAAGCTGGAGGCCGCCGGCGCGGGAGACGTGGTGCGGACGATCCGCGGCCACGGCTACATGGCCAGCTCGCCTGAGCTGGATGCCGCGTTGCGTCGATGAACCCTCGCTCCTGGTGGCGGCGGCGCTCGCTGCGCTCCAAGATCACGGGCTCGGCCACGCTGTTCGCGATGGTGTGCCTGCTGGTGCTGTCCCGCCTGGCCGGCGGCGCGATCGGCGAGCTGCTGGTGGGGGCGGCGGACTCGGAGCTGCACAGCGCTCTCACGGAGGCGGTGCCGGCGGTCACGGCCGGCCGACCGGTGCACTCCTCGCTGATCGACGTGCAGCTGCGGGTCCTGGACAGCGACGGCGCGCCGGTCGACGGCGGCCCGGCCCCGAAGCTGAGCGAGCGTGACGTCAAGGCGCTGATGTCGGGCCGAGACGTGCTGCGTATCGACGACGACCCGCCGCACCGCTGGATCGGCCAGGTCGTCTACGACCCGACGGGCCTGCCGCGCCTGGTCGCGGCGGGGGCCGACCTCGTGGGCTACAACCAGGCGGTGCGCGAGGGCGCGGACCGCCTGTCGGTGGCGGCGGTGTTCGCGTCGCTGCTGATCGGCGTGGCCACGTGGTTCCTGGTCGGCTGGTCGCTGTGGCCGGTGCGGCGCATGCACGCAGCGGCGGGTGCGCTGCCGGCGGGGGAGCGCCTGCCGGTGCCGGAGGCGCACGACGAGCTGCGCTCGCTGGCCGAGGCCATGAACGACCTGTTGGCCCGGCGCGACGAGGCGGTGCAGCGGCTGCGGCGCTTCACCGGGGACGCGGCGCACGAGTTGCGCTCGCCGGTGGCGTCGATCCGCGCCCAGGCGGAGGTCGCGGTGGCGCACCCGGACCCGGATTTCGCGCAGGAGGTGCTCGCGGCGGTCACGGACGAGTCGGAGCGCATGTCGACGCTGGTGGACGACCTGTTGGCGCTGGCACGGTCCGACGCCGGGGAGTCGCAGCCGGTGGCCCGCGTGGACGTTAGCGAGGCGGCGATCGCCGCAGCGGAGCGCCTGTCCGGCAACGGTGGCCCGCGCATCAGGGTCGACGCGCCGCGCGCGGGGGCGATGGTGCTGTGCGCGCCCGGCGAAGTGGCGTTGGTGCTGAACAACCTGCTCAACAACGCCATGCGGTATGCCCGCGTGCAGGTCCACGTCAGCGTGCTGCCGGCGGGCGCGACCGTGCGGCTACTGGTCGATGACGACGGCCCCGGCGTGCCGGTGGAGCACCGCACGCGCCTGTTCGACCGCTTCTACCGCGTGCAGGACGACCGTGGTCGCGGCACCGGCGGCGCGGGCCTGGGCCTGGCGCTGGTGGCCGAGGCTGTACGACGGCGCGGCGGCACCGTGCGCGTGACGGATTCACCGCAGGGTGGTGCCCGCTTCGAGGTGCGGTGGCCGGCCTCCGGCCTGGCCATGTGGGGCAGGATCTGAGCGTGACCCAGGTTGTCGTCGCCACCGCGATCATGCGGAACGGACAGGTGCTGGCCCAGCAGCGGGCGTTTCCGAAAGCCGATGCCGGCCGCTGGGAATTCCCCGGCGGACGGGTGGAGCCGGGTGAGTCGGAGGAGGCCGCGGTCGTCCGGGAATGCCGGGAAGAACTGGGCGTCGACGTGAAAACCGGGCAGCGCATCGGGCCCGAGGTGCCACTGCGGAACGGAATGGTGCTGCGCCTTTACACCGCGACGCTGGTGGACGAAAGCGTGGAGCCGGTCGCCGTTGAGCACAGTGCCGTCAAATGGGTCGGCGCCGAGGAAATCGGCGATGTGCCATGGCTCGACGCGGACCTGGTGTTCCTGCCGGATCTGACCGAATCGTTCGAATAGCCCGTCGGACAAACCGCTGACCTGCGCGAACAAGACTTCGCACGGTGTCGGTTTGAATCGACGCCCGCATGGAGATGTGTGGACGTCGGCGCTCAGAACAAGGTCGTCGGCACCACCATGCGGTGCGTCGGGCCGTGGTGCCCGACGCCGAGCCCGGCCGGATGATCGCCGTGAGCGTCGACGCGACGGCGACCGGCAGCTGTCGCGTGCTGTCGACGCATGGTCTTCCCCGACCGCAACGGGCTCTTCTACGACGTGAAAGTGATCGTGCCCACGCACTGAGCGGTGTGAACCCTGTCACTAGGGAAACCGCTAGCACGACGGCGTATCCAAGATCAAGAACGCCGGGTGGGACGACCGGTCACGCGGCCTTTTTCTTGGCTTTGAGCAGGGCGACCACCGGGCAGCGCTTGCACCTCGGCTTGGACCGGCAGCACTTCTTCTTCACCTTGGCCTTGCCCACCCGTGGCACTCCCGTCCTCGACTCCCGACAGGATAGGTGAGCCTGCCCTTAGTCGGAACCCATGCGTCCGAAAAGGTACGATGGATGAGGACACGTGCGGGTATTAGACGGCCGCTGGTGCCCACCTCCCACTCGCAACGCTCTAGGAGTTCCGCGTGCCCACGGCCACCGCGAGTCAGATCCGTACGGACCTTCGCAACGTCGCCATCATCGCGCACGTCGACCACGGCAAGACCACCCTGGTCGACGCCATGCTGCGGCAGTCGGGCGCGTTCGCCGCCCGCGCCGAGTTGGTCGACCGGGTCATGGACTCGGGCGAGCTGGAGCGCGAGAAGGGCATCACCATTCTCGCCAAGAACACCGCGGTGCGGCGCAGCACGCCGGACGGGGTCGTCACGATCAACGTGGTCGACACCCCCGGTCACGCCGACTTCGGCGGCGAGGTGGAGCGCGCGCTGGCCATGGTCGACGGCGTGCTGCTGCTGGTGGACGCGAGCGAGGGCCCGCTGCCGCAGACCCGCTTCGTGCTGCGCAAGACGCTGGCCGCCGGCCTGCCGGTGGTGCTGGTCGTGAACAAGGTCGACCGCCCCGACGCCCGCATCGCCGAGGTCGTCGAGGAGACCCACGACCTGCTGCTGGACCTGGCCACCGAGGTCGGCGCCGACGAGTCGGTGCTGGACCTGCCGGTCATCTACGCCTCGGCCCGCGCCGGCAAGGCCAGCCTTACCCAGCCCGAGGACGGCGGCCTGCCGGACAGTGAGAACCTGGACCCGCTGTTCGACGTGCTGCTCAACCACGTGCCGGCCCCGATGGGCGACCGCGAGGCCCCGTTGCGCGCGCTGGTCACCAACCTCGACGCCAGCAGCTTCCTCGGCCGTATCGCGCTGGTCCGCATCCACGCCGGCACCATGCGCAAGGGCGAGTTCGTGGCCTGGTGCCGCGAGGACGGCTCCGTGCAGCGGGTGAAGATCACCGAGCTGCTGATCACCGAGGGCCTGGAGCGCCAGCCGGCCGACCAGGCCAGCGCGGGCGACCTGGCGGCCATCGCCGGCATCCAGGAGATCACCATCGGCGACACGCTCGCCGACGCCGACAACCCCGAGCCGCTGCCCCGGATCACCGTGGACGAGCCGGCCATCTCCATGACCATCGGCGTCAACACGTCGCCGCTGGCCGGCCGCAACGGCGGCACCAAGCTCACCGCCCGCCTGGTCAAGGCCCGCCTGGACAGTGAGCTGGTGGGCAACGTGTCCATCCGCGTGCTGCCCACCGAGCGCCCCGACACCTGGGAGGTGCAGGGCCGTGGCGAGCTGGCGCTGGCCATCCTGGTCGAGCAGATGCGCCGCGAGGGCTTCGAGCTGACCGTCGGCAAGCCGCAGGTCGTCACCCGCACCATCGACGGCGTGCTGTGCGAGCCGTACGAGCGGCTGACCGTGGACGCCCCCGAGGAGCACCTTGGCGGCATCACCCAGCTGCTGGCCGGCCGCAAGGGTCGGATGGAGCACATGGACGGCCACGGCACCGGCCGGATCAAGCTGGACTACGTGGTCCCGGCGCGCGGCCTGATCGGCTTCCGCACCGACTTCCTCACCGAGACCCGCGGCACCGGCATCGCCAACCACGTGTTCGAGGGCTACCACCCGTGGGCCGGCGAGATCCGCACCCGCCACTCGGGCTCGTTGGTCGCCGACCGCACCGGCCCGGTCACCGCCTACGCCATGATTCAGCTGGCCGACCGCGGCACCTTCTTCGTCGAGCCGGGCGCCGACTCGTACGAGGGCATGGTCGTCGGCGAGAACCCTCGGGCCGAGGACCTGGACATCAACGTGGCCCGGGAGAAGAAGCTGACCAACATGCGGCAGTCCTCGGCCGACGTGATGGAGACGCTGGCCCGGCCGCGCAAGCTGTCGCTGGAGGAGGCGCTGGAGTTCTGCGCCACCGACGAGTGCGTCGAGGTCGCGCCGACCGTGGTCCGGGTGCGCAAGCTGGTGCTGGACGCCACCACCCGCGGCCGCGAGCGGTCCCGCGCCAAGACCCGCGACCAGGCCGCCAAGTAAACAACCTTTCGCACCCCGCACGCGTCTATTCACCCGTGTGGTCCATAGTTGACGGCTGAAGCCCGGCTGTGGACCACACGGGCTTCGCCCCGGTCGAATCAACTTGGAGGCGGATTTCGTGCGCGGCAGGTCGGCGCTGCTGGCCCTCACGGCGGCGGTGTGCGCGCTGCTGACGGCCTGCACCGATTCGCCGCCGCCGCCGTTGGTCAGCGCCCCGCCGACCACGGTGACGCCGACCCGGCCGACCGATCCGACCCAGCTGGTGATCGGCGTGGACAGCGTGAAGGGCGGCTACAACCCGCACCTGCTGGCCAACCAGACCACGGTCACCCGGGCCCTGGGCGAACTCGTGCTGCCCTCGGTTTTCCACACCGGCTCGGACGGCAGCCCGCTGCTGGACACGACGCTGATGGTGTCGGCCGAGGTGACCAAGGCCAGCCCGTACACGGTCACGTACACCATCAAGCCGCAGGCGGCCTGGGGCGACGGCGCGCCGATCGCCGCCGAGGACTTCGCCTACCTGTGGCAGAACATGCGCAGCCAGCCCGGCGTGGTCGACGCGGCCGGCTACCGGCTGATCACCGGCGTGTCGGCCCGTGACGGCGGCCGGGTGGCCGACGTGACGTTCAGCCAGCCCTATCCGGGCTGGCGGTCGCTGTTCGACAACCTGCTGCCGGCGCACGTGCTCAAGGACGCCCCCGGCGGCTGGACCGGCGCGCTCAGCGAGACGTTCCCGGCGGCCGGGGGGCCGTTCTCCATCCGCAACATCGACCCCGAGCGCGGCGAGATCATCCTGCAGCGCAACGACCGCTACTGGGGCCAGTCCACCGCCCTGCAGCAGATCATCCTGCGCCAGGCCGGCCAGGCCGACCTGATCGCCGCGCTCAAGGCCGGCGACGACCAGCTGGCGGTGCTCAACCCGGGCGACAGCACCATGCACGCGCTGACCGAGCTGGGCAAGGCGGTCACGCTGACCACCGTGCCCAACCCGGTCGTGGTGGAGCTGCTGCTGCGGCAGAGCAGCCCGCGGCTGTCCGATCCGACGCTGCGGGCCGCCGTGTTCGCGGCGATCGACCGGGACGCCCTGATCACCCTGGGCTCGGGCGGCGGCCCGTCGGCCACGCTGCGGGCCGACTCGCTGGTGATGGCCCCGTCGCAGCCGGGCTACAAGCCGTCCATTCCGGCCGGCGTGGGGGCGCCCAACCACGATGCGGTGAATCAACTTCTCACCCAGGCGGGGTACACGAAGGTCAACGGGGCCTGGTTGCGCGACGGCGTGCCGCTCAATCTCGTCATCGGCGCGCCCAATGATCGGGCCCCCTATTCACAGCTGGCCGGCGTGCTCCAGCAGCAGCTGTCGGCGGCCGGCATCGGGGCCACGATCCTGAACACGTCCGGTGATCAGCTGTTCGGCACCGTGCTGCCGGCCACCACGACCACCGCGCCGACCACGACCACCGGCACCTCCCCTGCCAACGACCAGGGCAACGACACCGACAGTTCGGTGGACATCGCGATCGTCCCGCAGGCGGTCGGCGGGGACCCGGCCAGTGTGCTCGCGGCGTCCTTCGGCTGCCGGCAGACGCTGCCCGACGGCAGCACGGCGCTGCCGGCGGCCAACCCGGCCGGGTTCTGCGACCCGGGGCTGCAGCCGACCATGGAAGCGGCCCTGACCGGCGCGATGTCGCTGTCGGACGCACTGTCCACAGTGGAGCCGGCGCTGTGGCAGCAACACGTGGCGATGCCGCTGTTCCAACTCTCGGATGTGCTCGCAACCGGTTCCGAGATCACTGGCGTGAACGGCGGACCACCCTTGGTCGGGCCCTTTGCCGGCGCGCCGACGTGGCGGCGTTCTGTTCGCCGATGACCCATTCGCGTTGTTAATCGCTGTTAATTCGGGCCTCGTGGCGCTACGGTCCGATTTCAACGCTTGACAGATTTTTCCCCCGTTCGGGTAGCGAACGATCCCGCCCGGTAACTGCTCAATCGCTACGCGCTGTCACCGTGTCACCCTTTGGTCACGATCCCGGTCTGACCAGTGACCCACAGGGATTCCTCTTCTTACGGTGCCTGGCACAGCGCGCAGGTCAAGTAGCTTCTGGCGCGCTATGGTCCCCGGGTGGTGCGCGTCGACCTGATCGGGTCGCGGCCGCCCTGTGCTAGGAGGGCACGTGTCAATGAGGAGATCCAAGGCGATCCCCGCGATTGCGGTGATGGCCGGCGCAGCTCTCATGCTGACCGCATGTGGCGGCTCCGGTGGAGGCGATCAGAACAATGGGTCCAACGGCGGTGGACTCGCCAGTGCGGCCATTGCCAAGGGTGAATCCGGAGACACGTACACCGCGCCGAAGGTCAGCGACATTGGCCCGGTCGTTGTTTCGACCGACAAGCCGTTTACCGCGTACAACAACGCGACGGCCGACGCGGTGCAGTCGTACAACAGCTACGCCCTGATCCAGGTCCTCGCGCGGCCGTTCATCCTGGACGGCAACAACAAGGTCCTGCTGAACAAGGACGTCATGGACTCGGTCGACGTCACGTCGACCAGCCCCAAGCAGGTCGTGACGTGGAAGATCAAGAAGGGCGTCACCTGGTCGGACGGCGCCCCGTGGAACTGCAAGGACTTCTACCTGGCCTGGCTCGCGCAGAGCGGCCAGGACCTGAAGCCGGACGGCAAGACCACGTACTTCCTGCCCGGCGGCACCACCGGCTACAGCCAGATCGACTCGGCCAAGTGCCAGGACGACCAGACCTTCGTCACGGAGTTCACCTCGCCGTTCGGTGACTGGAAGAGCCTGTTCGGCATCTCCGACGACCTGCTGCCGGCGCACGTGCTGGAGAAGCAGACCGGCGTCTCGGACATCACCCAGGTGACCCCGAAGAGCCCGGCCGACCTGCTGACCAAGGTCGCCGACTTCTGGAACACCGGCTGGAAGGGCTTCAAGGCCGACCTGGCCCCCGGCTCCGGCGCGTACATGATCAGCGACTGGCAGCAGGGCTCGTCCATCACGCTGGTGCGCAACCCGAAGTGGCCGGGCAACCCGGGCGGTCCGTCGAAGATCACCCTCAAGGCGATCCCCGACTCCAACGCCCAGGTGCAGGCGCTGCAGAACAACGAGGAGCAGGTGCTGTCCTCGGCCCAGCCGGACGCCAACGCCGCGCAGACGCTGCAGAGCAGCGGCTCCTCGGGCATCACCTACGGCGCCAACGCCGGCCTGAACTTCGAGCACCTCGACCTGA
>DASWRQ010000021.1:0-30467 GCA_036403095.1 Kutzneria sp.
TCCTCGTCCGCGGCGCTCTCGTGATGAAGGGCTACCGCGGCTCCGTCACCCACGCCGCCGCCACCCTGGACACCGACGGCTGGCTGCACACCGGGGACGTCGCGACGATGGATCCGGACGGCTACGTCCGCATCGTCGACCGCAAGAAGGAACTGATCATCAATTCCAGCGGCAAGAACATGTCGCCCAGCACCATCGAGAACACCATCAAGGCCGGCTGTCCCCTCATCGGCCAGCTCGTCGTCGTCGGCGACGCCCGGCCGTACAACGTCGCCCTGGTGTTGCTGGAGCCCGAGGTCGTCAAGGGCTTCGCCAGCGCCAACGCCATCGCCGCCACCGACCTGGCCGAGCTCGCCGCCGACGCCGACGTCCGCAAGGCCGTCGCCGACGGCATCGAGGCCGGCAACCAGCGGCTGTCCCGCGTCGAGCGGGTCAAGCGCTTCGCCATCCTGCCGACCTGGTGGGAGCCCGGCTGCCCCGAGCTCACCCACACCCTCAAGCTGCGCCGCGGCCCCATCGCCGAGCGCTACGCCGCGGAGATAGAGGAGCTGTACGCCTGAGCGCACAGCTCCTCGAACCACCTCAGCGGCTGAAGCGCAGGGTCAGGACCTGGAACGGGCGCAGCTCGATCTCGACTCCGCTGTCGGCCAACGACCGGTCGGCCAGCGGCCGCTCCAGCAGGTCGGTCTCCGTCACTCCGGACGCCGCGAACGACGGTGTGACGACGGCCCTGGCCCGGCCGCCGAGGGCCTCGTAGAGGCGGAGGACGATGTCGCCGGACTGGTCGTCGGCGGCCTTGACGGCCTCGACGACAACGCCGGGGTTGTCCACGGTGAAGATCGGGGCGACCGGGGAGCCGCCGGACACGCGGCGCTCGGGCAGATTGATCCGGTAGCCCTCGCGCACGGCGTCGGCGATGGCGGCACCGGGCACGACAGAGTAGTTGAGCCGGTGGAAACCGTGGTCGGTCAAAGGATCTGGGAAGCGCGGGGCCCGCAGCAGGGACAACCGAACGGTCGTAGTCGTGCCGCCCTCGGAGCGAGCCTTGCGCGTGATGTCATGCCCGTAGGTCGAGTCGTTGACGACGGCGAAGCCGTAACCGGGCTCGGCCACGTGCACCCAGCGGTGTGCGCAGATCTCGAACTTGGCGGCGTCCCACGAGGTGTTGACGTGGGTCGGCCGGTGCAGGTGGCCGAACTGGATCTCCGAGGTGGAGCGATCCGCATGCACGTCAACGGGAAACGCGACCTTGAGGAACTTCTCGGTCTCCTGCCAGTCGACCTCGGTCTCGACATCCAGCCGCCGCTCGCCGGCCCGCAGCCGCAGCACCTGGGTCAGCGTGGACTCGCCGAAGGTGCGGCGGACCCGGATCGCGCCGACGCCCTTGCCCTCGTCGACGGCGACGACCTCGTCGGCTTCGACCAGGTCGCGGACATTGTTGCGGTAGAACGGATCCACGTCCCACGCGTCCCACTGGTTGGGCACGTCGACGTGCAGCTGCAACAGGTTGCCGACGGTTCCCGGGGCCAGCACCTCGCGGTCGGCGACCAGGTCGCGCAGCGAGGTGATCAGACCACGCTCGTCGACGGTCACCCGGAGCAAACCGTTGTCCAGCACCAAACCGTCGACCGTGACCGGCTGCTCGTCGGCCGAATCCGGCGCACCGGCGCCAAGTCCGGGCACGCCGGAGCGCGAGTGCGGGGCGGCGTTGAAGACGACGGTCTCCGCGCCCTCGCCGGCCAGGACCGACAGCGCAGACGCGATCAGCGACTCCAGCTCAAGAGCCACCTCGGCGTACCGAGCCTCGGCCTCGCGGTGCACCCAGGCGATGGAGCTGCCGGGCAGGATGTCGTGGAACTGGTGCAGCAGCACGGTTTTCCACAACCGGTCGAGTTGCTCGTACGGGTACGCGACACCCTTGAGCAACGCGGCGGTGGCCCACAGCTCGGCCTCGCGCAGCAGGTGCTCGCTGCGGCGGTTGCCCTGCTTGGTCCGGGCCTGCGTGGTGTACGTGGCGCGGTGCTTCTCCAGGTACAGCTCGCCGGACCACACCGGTGCGTCGGCGTACTCCGCCTCGGCCGCGGCGAAGAACTTCGACGGGGCCTCGATCGTGACCCGCGGCGAACCCTCGAGATCAGCCGACCGACGCGCCGTCTCCAGCATCTCGCGGGTGGGACCGCCACCGCCGTCGCCGTAGCCGAACGGCACCAGGGACCGCGTGGCCTTGCCGTGCTCGGCGTACTGCCGGCTGGCCCGGGCCAGGTCGGCGCCGAGCAGATCGGAGTTGTACGTGTCGACCGGCGGGAAGTGGGTGAACACCTGCGAGCCGTCGATGCCCTCCCAGTAGAAGCTGTGGTGCGGGAACCGATTGATCTGGTTCCAGGACAGCTTCTGGGTGAGGAACCAGCGCGAGCCGGACAGCTTCACCAGCTGCGGCATGGCCGCGCTGTAGCCGAACGAGTCGGGCAGCCACACCTCCTGCGTCTCGATGCCGAACTCGTCGAGGAAGAAGCGCTTGCCGTGGACGAACTGGCGGGCCATGGCCTCGCCGCCGGGCATGTTGGTGTCGGACTCCACCCACATGCCGCCGACCGGCACGAACTGGCCGCTCGCGACCTTGTCCTTGACCCGCTGCCAGACGTCCGGGTGCCGCTCCTTCATCCATGCGTACTGCTGGGCCTGCGAGCAGGCGAAGACGAACTCGGGGTAGTCCTCCATCAGCGCCGTCACGTTGGAGAACGTGCGGGCGCACTTGCGGACCGTCTCCCGCAGCGGCCACAGCCAGGCCGAGTCGATGTGGGCGTGGCCGGCCGCGGTGATCTGGTGCGCGCTGGCGTTGGCCGGCTTGGACAGCACGTCCGCGAGCTCGGCGCGGGCCAGCGCGGCGGTGCCGGGCACGTCCTGGAAGTCCAGCCGGTCCAGCGCCCGGTCCAGCGAGCGCTGGATGTCCCAGCGCCGCGGCTCACGCTCGTCCAGCTCGTTCTTGAGGCTGTTGAGGACCTCGATGTCCAGCAGCAGGTCCCAGACGTCCCGGTGGAACACCGCCAGCTCGGCCTTGACCACGTGGTAGATCGGGTCGGCGCCGGCCGTCTCCTTCAGGCCCAGCTCGGTCGGCTGGAACGGCACGAAGTCCAGGATCACCGGGTTGGCCGCGGCCTCCACGTAGAACAGCACGTCCTCGCCGCCGGCCACGCTGGTGCCGACGGGCAGGTGGGTGCTGCGCGGGGCCAGGCCCTTGATCGGCTTGCCCTCGGGCGTGTACGCCAGTCCCTCGCACTGGAAACCCGGGCCGGGATGGGTGAAACCCAGATCCACCACGGCTTCCACGTGCCGGCCGGCCCACTCCGCCGGCACCGTGCCGGACATCCGGAACCAGCTGGTGGCCCACGGCGCGCCCCAGGCGTCGCCCACCTTGGCCGGCCCGTATGACGCGGCCAGCGCTTCGGCGACCGGCACCGGCTCGCCCGGCGCGTGCCAGACCTCCAGCGTCAGCGGCACGGCCGCGCCGTACACCTCCGGCCGGATGCGCTGGCGGACGGTCCTGGTCAGCCGCTCGTCGAGCAGGCTGCGGTCATCGTGCATTCGGTCGCTCCCCGGTCCAGCGTCATTCACTTGCCTGGTCAACCCTTGACGGCGCCTTCTCCGACACCCCGGAAGAAGTATTTCTGCGCCGCGACGAAAAGCAGCACCAGCGGCGCCACCGCGATCATCGTGCCCGCCGCGACGAGCCGCTGGTCGTTGACGAAGGTGCCCTGCAGATAGCTCAGCCCGATGGTCAGCGTGTACTTGGCCGGATCGCTCAGCACGATCAGCGGCCACAGGAAGTCGTCCCAGCTGAACATGAACGAGAAGACCGCGACCACCACGATGGTGCCCCGGGCCGACGGCAGCGCGATCCGGGTGAACCGCTGCCAAGCGTTTGCGCCGTCGATGACCGCGGCCTCCTCCACCGCCGAGGGCAGGGCCAGGAAGGCGTTGCGCATCAGCAGCACGTTCAGCGCGGCGATCGAGCCGGGCAGCACCACCGCGGCCAGCGTGTTGCTCAGGTGCAGCGAGCGCATCACCAGGAACAGCGCCACCATGATCGCCTCGAACGGGACGAGCAGGCTAGCCAGGAACACCGTCATCGCCGCGGTGCGGCCGCGGAACCGCAGGCGGGCCAGGGCATAGCCGGCCATGGCCGCGCCCAGGCAGTTGGCTGCCACGTTGGTCAGCGCGACCAGCAGCGAGTTCAGCGCGAACGACCAGATCGGCACCGCGTCGGCCACCCTGGCGTAGTTGCCGGGCGTCGGGTGCTGCGGGAACAGCTGCGGCGGCGTCGAGTAGATGTCCTCGGTGACGCCCTTGAGCGAGGTCGACAGCTGCCACAGGAACGGGCCGACCGTGATCACCAGGACCAGGAGCAGCAGGACGTACCGGCCGACGGTCCAGCTCCTCACAGGTCCTCCCTGCGGTTGAGGCGGTTCGTGAGCAGCAGCAGGCCGAGCGTCAGCGCGAACAGCACCACCGACAGCGCCGAGGAGTAGCCGAGGTCGCCGGTGAGCCCGGTGCCGACCTGCTGGATGAGCATCACCAGCGTGGTGTCGGCGCCGCCGGGGCCGCCGGCCGGCCCGGCCAGCAGGTACACCTCGGAGAACACGCGGAACGCCGACACCGCGGACAGCACGGCCACCAGCACCATGGTCGGCCGCAGCGCCGGCAGCGTCACCGAGTACAGCCGCCGCCACCAACCGGCCCCGTCCACCTGCGCGGCCTCGTGCAGGTCCTTGGACACGGTGCCCAGCGCGGCCAGGTAGATGATCATGTAGTAGCCCAGCCCCTTCCACACCGTCACGAGCATGGCGCTGGCCAGCAGCAGCCACTCGTCGGTGAGGAAGGGGATCGGCGTCGTCAGCACGCCCAGCGCCCGGAGCACGTCGTTGACCAGGCCCCGGCTGTCGAGCAGCCAGGTCCAGATCAGGCCGACCACCACGATCGAGGCGATCACCGGCGTGAAGAACGCGGTGCGGAAGAACGTGATGCCGGGCAGCTTGCGCTCCACCAGCAACGCCAGCAGCAACGGCAGGATCACCAGCGGCGGGACCACGCCCACGATGTACAGCGCGCTGTTGCCGACCGCCGTCCAGAACGCCGGGTCCTGCACCATGCGGACGAAGTTGTCCGTGCCGGTGAAGCGACCGCCGCCCAGCACCTTGGCGTTGGTGAAGGCCAGCACAACCGTGTTCAGGAACGGGAACAGGTTGAAGCCGATCACCACGGCCAGCCCGGGCAGCAGGAACAGCCAGGGCGTGAACCAGCGCTGCTGAGCGATCCTCACGTGCTCAGCCGGCCAGCAGCTTGTTGCACTGGTTGACGGTGTCGTCCAGCGCCTGCTTCGGCGTGGCCTTGCCCAGCATGGCGTCGGACATCTTCTGCTGCAGGAACGTGGTCATCTGCTCGCTCCACTGCACCGGCGTGTAGTTGACCGCCGTGTCCAGCTGCTTGGCCGCCGCCACCCGGACCCGGCCCTCGTCGGTGCCGCCGTCCTGGGAGAAGTACGGGTCCTGCATGGAGCCCTTGGTGCTGGGGAAGATCGCGGTCAGCTTGGCGAAGGCCATCTGGTTCTGGGCGTTGGTCACGAAGCGGGCGAAGGCCAGCGCGGTCGGCTTGTTCTTGCTGGCCGACGGCACCGACAGGCCCTGCACGTACAGATTGGCCTTGCCGGTGCTGGTGATCGTCTTGGTGATGCCGACGTTGGCGTACAGGCTGGGCGCGTTGGTCTTGAAGTTCTGCAGGTCGTAGGCCGAGCCCGGGGCCCAGGCGATCTGCTGGTTCATGAACTTGGTGCCGGCGCCGGTGTAGGTGGCCGACAGCGCCTCGGGGATCAGCGCGCCCGCGTCGAACAGCCGCTTGTACATCTCGACGAACTCGAGACCCTTGGCCTCGTTGAAGGTGAACCTGGAGCCGTCGTCGTTCATCACCTTGACGCCGTACAGGCCGAAGTCGGCGATCACCGGGGTCAGGCCGAGCATGGCGATCTGCTTGTTGCTGCGCTGGGCCATCACCAGCGCGGCCGCCTCCAGCTCGGCGTAGCTCGTCGGCGGGTGCTCGGCGTCCAGGCCGACCTGCCGGAACAGCGCCTTGTTGTAGAAGGTGGGGCCGGTGTTGAGGTACCACGGGAAGCCGTAGCTGCCGGGCTGGCCGGGCAGCGCGTAGGCGGCCCAGCCGCCGTCCAGGTAGTCCTTCTTGGCGTCCGGCATGGCCGTCTCGATGTTGAGCAGGAGCTTCTTGCGGGCCAGCGGGTAGGACAGGTCCGGCGGCACGTTGACCACGTCGGGCAGGTTGCCGGCGGCCGCGTCGGCGGTCACCTTCTGCAGGTAGCCGTCGGCCGGCTGGTCGATCCAGGTCACCTTCACGCCGTTGTGCTGCTTCTGGAACGCGGTGATCATGCCGTTGATGTAGTCGGTGTACTTCGGCTTGAGCGCCCAGGTCTGGAACTTGATCTCGCCGGTGACGTCGCCGGTGACCGGGCCGCTGTCGGCGTTGTCGTCCGTGGCTCCGCCGCCCAGGCCACAACCGGCGGCGCCGAGCGCGGTCGTCGCCGCGACGCCGAGCAGGAAACCGCGCCTCGACAGGGGATTCGTCGGCATGACAACCGTCCAAGGTGTGTGTGCGGCGCTTCCTGACGCGCACGAATTTGCCAAAGGCCCGCCATCGTTGTCAATAGTCGAATTTGTCCTGGTAGCGGCCTTGACATGTCATCGGGACGGCCCGATGCTACCGGGGAGGTAAACCGGTTTAGCGACGAGGCTGAACCGGTTTAGCTGCTGCGCTCTGACCGCTGGGGGTAGCCGTGAAACGACCGACGATCATGGACATCGCCCGCCGGGCCGGCGTGTCCAAGGGCGCGGTGTCGATGGCCCTCAACGGCCTGCCCGGGGTGTCCGAGACGACGCGCACCCGCATCCTCGAGGTGGCCCGGGAGTTGGACTGGCATCCCAACAACGCCGCCCGGGCGCTGTCCGCGGCCCGCGCCGACGCGATCGGCCTGGTGCTGGCCCGGCCGGCCCGCACGCTCGGCGCGGAGCCGTTCTTCTTCCAGCTCATCTCGGGCCTGCAGGCGGAGCTGTCCGGCCGGCGGATCGCCCTGCTGCTCCAGGTGGTCGAGGACCTCGACGCGGAGATGGCCGTCTACCGGCAGTGGTGGTCGGAGCGCCGGGTGGACGCGGTGATCATGATCGACCTGCGCGTCCAGGACCCGCGCGTCGGCCTGCTGACCGAGCTGGACCTGCCGGCGCTGGTGATCGGCGGTCCCGGGCACCACGGGCGGCTGCCCAGCGTGTGGGCCGACGACGCCAAGGCGATGACCCGGATCGTCGACCACCTGGCCGGGCTGGGTCACCGGCGGATCGCGCGCGTGGCCGGGCTGCCGGACCTGCTGCACACCGAGCGCCGCACCGAGGCGTTCCGCGCGGCCGTGGCCTCGTACGGCATCGACGCCGCGCCGATCCTGATGACCGACTACTCCGGCGAGCAGGGCGCGGCCGCCACTCGCGAGCTGCTCGCGTCCCCGCGCCCGCCGACCGCGATCGTCTACGACAACGACGTGATGGCCGTGGCCGGCGTGGCCGTCGCGACCGAGCTCGGCGTCGCCGTGCCGGCGTCACTGTCCATTGTGGCCTGGGACGATTCCCCGTTGTGTCAGCTGCTGCACCCGCCGCTGACCGCGCTCACCCGCGACACGTTCGCGTTCGGCGCCACCGCGGCCCGGGCGCTGCTCTCGGTTCTGGACGGCGCCGAGGGCGCCGACGTGGAGGACCAGGTGCCGATACTGGTCCCCCGGGAAAGCACGTCGACGCCCTCTGAGGAATAGTCCGTCCTTAGCCATCATTCGTCCGCGACTTGTCCGATCAGCGGATCACCGCGTGGCCGGCTGCGGAACGGCGCCGACCCGAATCTCGGTGGTGCGGCGCAGCAGCCGGTCGATCGACCACGCGCCGGAGCCGAGGAAGGCGACCAGCAGGAAGGCCCAGCAGAACTGGATCGCCGCCTCGCCGCCGTTGATCATCGGGATGAACGACTTCGGTAGGTGCACGGTGAAGTAGGCGTAGGCCATCGAGCCCGAGCACAGCAGCGCCGCGACCCGGGTGAACAGCCCGACCAGCACCAGCGCGCCGGCAACCAGCTGGATCACCGCGGCCCACCAGCTCGGCCAGACGGCGAAGGCGATCGCCTTCTTGGCCCCGAACAGACCGAAGAGGCTGGACGCCCCGTGCGAGACGAACAACAGCCCTATGACGATGCGATACAAAGATATAACATATTCTTTTCCCTGCTCCAAAAATCGCATGGTCGCTCCAAGCACGTATGGAAGGGCGGCTGTGGAGATTCTGGGCAGTCCACCAGCGGCGAGGCGACCCTTGACCGTTAACGTTCACCGTCGTTGACTTTGTTAAATTCACTAGATCGTCCCACCTCAACAGGGTGGCCACGATCCCGCGCGGATCGTACTCACATCGCTTTCAAAGGCAATTCTGAGAAACCTCGAGCACAAACCTCACCTATTCAGACCAGTGACCGAACGAAGGTAGTAGGCCGTCCGCATGGTTGCGCGCGGCAGTGCTCGCGGCCCGTGAGCACGTCTCGCGTTGCGAGGTGGCGTGCCGACCGCGACCATGGCCGCGTGGTGGAACTGATGGCGCGAAACTGGTGGCTGGTGACCCTGCGCGGCGCGCTGGCCCTGATCTTCGGCATCCTCACGCTGGCCTGGCCCGGTGTGACGCTGCTCGCCCTGATCCTGCTGTGGGGCGTCTACGCGCTGGTCGACGGCATCAGCTCGATCGCGCTGGGCGCGGCGGTGCGCGGGCACCGCTGGTCCAACGTGGTGATCGGCGTCGTCGGCATCCTGGCCGGCCTGGTCGCCATCGTGCTGCCGGGCGAGACGGCGGTGGTGCTGCTGGTGATCATCGCGATCTGGGCGATCGTCGCCGGCGTGGTCCAGATCGCGGCCGGCCTGGCGCTGCGGCGGAGCATCGCGCACGCCTGGTTCCTGGTGCTGACCGGCGGCCTGACCCTGGTGCTGGGCGTCGTGCTGCTGCTCAACCCCGGCGCCGGCGCGCTGGCCCTGGTCACCACGATCGCCGTCTTCGCCATGATCTGGGGGATCTCGCTGATCCTGCTGGGCCTGCGGCTACGGGGTCTGCGCGGCAGCAGCCGCACTGTCGACGCGGTCTGAGGCCGGGCGCAGCCGCCGCGACCAGATCGCCATCACCACCAGCACGGCGATGGCCAGCCAGACGTAGGCGTTGCCGATGACGTTGTCGTACAGGTTCCAGTACTGCCCGGGGTCCCGCAGCTCGGGCGCCTGGTGGTACGGGGCCTGCCAGAACAGGTAGATCGCGAACAGGGTGAGCGCGCCCAGCAGCCAGGACCGGGCGCGCACCGCCATCGCCGCGCCCCAGACCAGGGCCAGCACGGCCCACACCCAGTGGTGCGCCCAGGACACCGGGGACACCAGCAGCGACAGCACGCCGACGGCCAACATCGCCGGCAGGTCCTGGCCGGCCAGCCGGGTCCGGCGCACGACCAGCCAGGCCAGCGCCAGCACGCCCAGGCACAGCAGCACCCAGAGCGGCCCCTCCAGGTTGGCCGGGATGCCCAGCCGGGCGACCATGCCGCGCAGCGACTGGTTGTAGCTGAAGCCGAGGTTGCCGACCCGGTTGGTGTCGAAGAAGTCCTGGAACCAGTAGCTGACCGAGTCGCGGGCGGCCAGCGCGAAGCCGACCAGGCCGAAGCCGACGAAGCCGACGATCATGGTCAGCGCGGCCTTCCACTCCTTCTTGGCCACGAAGTAGAGCACGAACGCGGCCGGCGTGAGCTTGATGGCGGCGGCCAGGCCGATCAGCAGGCCGCGCGGCCACCACGGCTTGGCCACCAGGCAGTCGGCCACGATCAGGCCCAGCAGCAGGACGTTGACCTGCCCGAACGAGATCGTCTCGCTGACCGGCTCCAGCCAGGCCGCGCCGAGGGTGAGCACCAGGGCCAGGATCGGCACCGGGAACCGCGCGAGCAGCCGGGCCGGCGCCGACCGCACCAGCACGGCGCGGACGCACAGGAACAGGATCACCAGGGTGGCCGTGGTGAAGATGCCGATGGCCACGGCCAGCGGCAGGATCGCCAGGCCGGCGAACAGCACCGCGGCCAGCGGCGGATAGGTGAACTTGAGCAGGAAGCCGGCGAACGGCGTGGCCATCTCCGTCTGGTAGAGGTCCTGGCCGTGCCGCCAGGCGTCGCCGCCGCCGAGATAGACGTACAGGTCGGTGAAGTGGTGCTGGTTGTACGTGCCGATGTGGACCGTGCTGACCACGATCAGGGCCAGCAGCGCGGCCGCGGCCAGCGACCACAAGATCAACTCGACCGGAGACCGGTGCGTGGACGGGGGCTGCTGCTGGTCGTCCACCGGTTCCCTCACGCTTGGCCTGTCACTTTCGGCTCAGCGTAACGGGTCCCGATCGCACCGATCCCCCAAGGGCCGGAGCCCCGATTCGGCTACGTAGAGTGGGAGAGCGGGTGCGGTCGGTCGAATTCGCCGGTGATTCGGGTGACAGCTATCGCACGAATGCGCACGCGCGGGCTACCCTGTGCTTATGACCATGGCGTTGGAGACTGTGCTGGCCAAGGCGGGCCTTCGGGTCACCGCGGACGAGTTCCTCACCCTGGTCGAGGACGTGGCCAAGCGGCTGGCCCCACCGCACCCAGAGCCGGCCACCTACTTCACCCCCGAGCAGCAGGTCGCGCTGACCGACGTCGGCCTGGACCTCGGCGGGCTACGCGAGGACGACTTCGAGCCGCGGGCGCGGGCGCTGGCCGCGCAGACCGTGCTGCTCGACACCGCGCTCACCGTCACCGACGCCGCGCGGGTGCTCGACGTCGACACCAGCCGCATCCGGCACCGCCTGGCCGCCGGCCGCCTCGCCGGCTGGAAGGACCGCGGCAGCTGGCGGCTGCCGGCCTGGCAGTTCACCGACTCCGGCGTGCTGCCCGGGCTGGAGGTCGTGCTGGCCGCCATGCCCGAGGACCAGCCGCCGCTGGTGCTGGCCGGCTTCATGACCACGGCCCAGCCCGACTTCCCGGCCGGCGACGCCGCCGGCTCACCCCGGGAATGGCTGCTCGCGGGTGGTGATCCCCGCCGCGTCGCCGCCGTCGCCGCGATGCTGGGCACTCCCGCCTGAGCGACCCTGCGTGATCGACTTGTGGTCCGGCCCGGCACCATCAGCGGTCGGCCCCGGCACCATCCCCGAACGGAAACGACGTATCTGAATGGCTCGGCTTCCCCCACCGCCGGCACCCGCTGTGCTGCAGGCGCTCCTGCGCCGCGCCGAGGATGTGGTGGCGGTGCACCGCGCGACCCGGCTGGTCCGCGTCTTCACCGCCGGCGGCAGCCACCCGCAGCGGTGGAACTCGT
Source organism: Kutzneria sp. (assembly GCA_036403095.1). Classification (GTDB taxonomy): domain Bacteria; phylum Actinomycetota; class Actinomycetes; order Mycobacteriales; family Pseudonocardiaceae; genus Kutzneria. The sequence goes on from DASWRQ010000021.1 coordinate 11,444, forward strand.
TCCGGTACACCGGCCCGCTGCCGCACGCCCGCTTCGACCCGCATCCCGAGGGCCCGCCGGCCGAGGACCCCGGCAACGGCGTCCTGTACTTCGGGCTCTCGGTGCGGACCAGCATCGCCGAGGTCTACCAGGCCACCTCCACCGTCGACCGCCGGACCCGGCGGCCGCACCTGGTCGTGTTCCGGCCGAGGCGGACCCTGCGGCTGCTCGACCTGGCCGGCCTGTGGCCGACCAGGGCCGGGGCGTCCCAGGAGATCAGCAGCGGCCAGAAGGACCTGACCCAGGCCTGGGCGCGGACCATCCGCGCCGCCTATCCCGAGCTGGACGGCCTCTGGTACCGGTCGTCGATGGACGCCGGCGATCCGGCCATCTGCCTGTGGGACCCGCCCGGCGGCAACGCCATGCCGGATGCCCCCGACGTGCTGCTGCCGCTGGAGCATCCGGGCCTCGACCTGCCGCTGAGCCGGATCTGCGAGGAGCTGAACTACATCATGTTGGGCTGATCCGCGGGCTCAGCCGAAGGCGGGGCGGCGGTAGCCGGACGGGGGGTGGTTGCGTCGGCTTCGAGGCAGAAACCTCCCGTAGCGGACCAGGGTGAGCCGGTGCTCCCCCACGACGTGGTCCTTGGACCCACCGTCGTGCCGCCAGCCGTGATGGGCATAGAAGGAACGCGTGTCCCAGTCGTCCTGGAGCACCCACAGCACCGCGTAGCGGAAGCCCTGCGCCGCGAGGTGGTCCAGCGCGGCGTCGTGCACGGTCCGACCCGCGCCGGTGCCCTGGCAGTCGGGGTCGGTGTGCACGGATATCAGCTCGCCGGTGCGTAGGTCATCGTGCACGTCGTCATCGTCGCGGGCCTCCGCGACGACACAGTAGGAACCTATTCGTCCCTGGTCGTCCTCGGCGACAAAAACCCCGTCGGGGTCGGGCAGGCACACCCAGCGTCGCCAGCCGTTGAGGTGGCTCTCCGGCAGCATCCGGTCGAGCAACACGTCCGGCACCGCGCCGCGAGCGGCTTTGAGCCAGGAGTCACGGTTGATCCTGGCCAGCTCGCGAACGTCACCGGGATCGGCTCGTCGCACCGTCCATGTCATGACGGGAGCGTGCCAAATCAGCGGGGCCCGGTGCCAACGGATTCCCCGAGATGCCGTCGCCACCAGTCCAGCACGGCCTCGAACCGCTGTCGCCGGTGCACCGGCCGGCCGGACCGGGTCAGCTCGTGCCCCTCGCCGGGGAAAAGCAGCAGCTCGGCCTCGGTGCCGTTGGCCTTGAGCGCGACGAACAGCCGCTGGGCCTGCTCGATCGGACAGCGCCAGTCCTGCTCGGAGTGCACCACCGCGAACGGGATGGTGATCTTGTCGGCGTAGGTGATCGGACTCACGGCCCGCTGCACGTCGGGATCGCTGCCGCAATAAGTCTGCGCGAACCACCACCCGATGTCGGACGAGCCGACGAACGAGTCCCACGCGTTGACCGCCCGCTCGCTCCACGCCGCCCGGAACCGGTGCCCGTGGTGGGCGGCCAGCCAGCTGGTCATGAAGCCGCCGTAGGAGCCGCCCATCACGCCGACCTGCTCGGCGTCGCACTCCGGCAGCTCGAGGGCGGCGTCGAGCAGCGCAAGCACGTCGTCGGCGTCGACCGTGCCGAGCTTGTGCACGATGGCCGTGCCGTGGTCCCGGCCGTAGCCGGCGGAGCCGCGCGGGTTGGGCAGCACGACCGCGTAGCCGGCGGAGGCGTAGACCTGGGCCTCGTCGAACAGGCCCCAGCCGTAGTACATGTACGGGCCGCCGTGCACGCTCAGGACCACCGGATGCGGGCCGTCGCCCGCCGGCAGCACGACCCAGCCGTGCACCGGGTAGCCGTCCGGGGCGGTGCCGTGGATCTCCCGCAGTGGCCGGATCCCGGCGGCCCGCAGGTCGGCGCCGAAGTCGGTCCGGACGTCCGTGCCGACGAGCACGACCTCGCCGGCGCTCTCGGGCGTGGCCACGACCACGGCGACGCGGCCGGCGTCCTCGGCGAACGCCTTCACGACCACCTGGCCGCCCGCGATGACGGCGAGGTCGTCGAGCGGGGCCCGGTCGGCGTCGAAGGGGATCTGGCGCAGCTCCACCGCGCCCCGGTTGCGGACCAGGGCCAGCACGCCGTCCTCGGTGACGGCCAGGCCGCCGGGCGCGCCCTCGCAGTCGACGGTCGCCGGGTCGGTCAGCAGCCGCGGCGGCTGCGGGGCCCCGGCCGGATCGAACGGCGCGACCCACAGGCCGTCGGGCAGCGGCCGCGCGGCCAGCCCTTCGAACTCGGAGCCGAGGAAGTAGACCCGCCCCTCGGCGGCGGCGATCAGGCTGATCATGCCCACGCCGCGGACCGCGACGATCGGCTCGCCGCCGGCCGCGGGCACGGCGTACACATCCTCGTGCAGGTTCTGCGGACCGGCGTCCTGCCGCCGGCCCACGGCCAGCACGTGCCGGCCGTCCGGCGTCCAGACGGGGTTGTCGAGGTCGAAGTCGCCGGTGGTCAGCTGCCGCGGCTCGCCGTCGGCGACGTCGACGACGAAGACCTGCTGGACGCGGTCACGGAGGAAGCCGACGCCGTCGATGCGGTAGTTCAGGTCGGTGATCCGGCGCGGGGCCTCGGCCTCGGCCGCCGGCGCGCCCTCGACGCCGTAGCGGCCGTCCTCGGGGACCCGGGCCACGAAGGCCACGCGCCGCGAGTCCGGGGCCCAGACCGGCTTGTCCGCGCCGGCCGGCAGATCGGTGACCTTGCGGGCCTCGCCGCCGTCGGTCGGGATCACGTGCAGCTGGCGCTCGCGCAGGAAGGCGACCAGGCGGCCGTCCGGCGAGATCCGCGGCGTGGTGTCCCGCTCGCCCCTGGTCCACTCCTGCGGCCCTGATTCCGTCGACCCTGATTCCATCGAGACCGCGTCCGTCGGCACGCGGACCAACCCGCCCCGGTAGCTGTCGGACTCCAGGTCGGGGCGGGCCACGTCGGTCAGCAGCAGATTGCCGCGGAGGGTCACGGAACCGGGCACGCGCAGCAGCGCGAGGTCTTCAGGGCGCACCCGGCGACGGTACCTCTTAGGCGGCCTCGGGCTTGGCCTTCCCGGTGGTCTTGCCGGTGCCGCTGCCCGTCTTGCCCGTCACGTGCGTCTTGATCAGGCTGGCGACCGTGGTGATCGCCAGCACGCCGCCGATCACGGCCAGCGACGTCGGCGTGCTGATCTCCCACACCGGCAGGCCCTCGCCGCCGTTGAGGAACGGCAGCTCGTTGTCGTGCAGGGCTTCCATGATCAGCTTGAAGCCGATGAAGCCCAGCAGCACCGACAGGCCGACCGGCAGGTACACCAGCCGGTCCAGCAGGCCGCCGATGAGGAAGTACAGCTGGCGCAGGCCCATCAGCGCGAACGCGTTGGCCGCGAAGACCAGGTAGGGCTCCTTGGTCAGGCCGAAGATGGCCGGGATGGAGTCCAGCGCGAACAGCAGGTCGGTGGTGCCGATGGCGATCATCACGATCAGCATCGGGGTGACCATGTTGCGGCCCTTGTGCTTCACGAAGGACCTGGCGCCGTGGTACTCGTCGGTGACCGGCAGGATCTTGCGGGAGAGCCTGATCATCAGGTTCTCCTTGTACTCGTCGCCCTCGTGCGACCGGCCCTGCGAGCGGGCCATCTGCACCGCCGTGTAGATCAGGAACGCGCCGAACAGGTAGAACACGGCGCTGAACTGGCTGATCACCACCGCGCCGACGCCGATGAACAGGCCGCGCATGATCAGTGCCAGCACCACGCCGATCAGCAGCACCCGGTGCTGGTGGATCTTCGGCACGGCGAACGCGGTCATGATGATCACGAAGACGAACAGGTTGTCCACCGACAGCGAGTACTCGGTGAGATAGCCGGCGATGAACTCCCCGGCCGGCGCCGAGCCGGCGAAGTACCAGAGCCCGCCGGCGAACACCAACGCGCAGGCGATGTAGAAGACCACCCAGCGGGCCGCCTCGCCCACCTTCACCACGTGCGGGTGCCGGTCGACGATCACCAGGTCGAGAGCGAGAAGCACGGCCAGTCCGCCGAGCGTGGCGATCCACAACCACAGGGGGACAATCATGATCTACCTCCGGTCCAAGGGCGTGCGCCACCGACCGGAGGTCTCTTCCGCCGGCACCGAGGTGCCGGCCGACGGAACCGGATGCTCGCCCTTGAACACCGTGCTGACGACGCCGCCGCGAAGGAATACTCCCCTCCAACACACCCAGTATCCCTTACGACCACCCTCCGAAGCCAGCCGGGGTTGTGTTGTTTGCGCGCGCTCCGCGCCTCGCCCTTGCCGGCGGCCTTACCCAACCCGTGACCACACGGACGGAGCAACATGCAACGATTCACCGGTGATCCTCACGATCGCCGAGATCCGCGTGCGTGCTGGCTACGGGGACGCCTTCGTCGCCGCCTCGCGCGGCGCGATCGAGCACATCCTGGCCAGCCCGGGCTGCCGGTCGGCCAAGCTGACCCGCAGCGTCGAGGATCCGTGCCGGTATCTGGTGATCACCGAGTGGGACTCGCTCGAGTCGCACACCCAGCAGTTCTACTACTCCGAGCACCTCGCCAACTGGCGCGGCGCGGTCAGCGAGTTCTTCGACGACCCGCCGATGGTCGAACACGTCAGCGAGGTGCTTGACGCCCGGGGAGAGCATTGACCAGCCGCAAATGGCCCGCGGTGGGGCTTGTCGTCCTGCTGCTGCTCGCGGTGGCGGGCGTGTTGTGGATCAACCGCGCCGCGCCGCAGCCCGCGGTCAGCACCCGTGACGTGCTGATCGACGTGGTCGACGGCCCGGACGGCAACAAGCAGCCCATCCAGCTCGACGCCACCTTCTACGTGCCGGAGACGACGCCGGCGCCATCGGTGATCGTGTCGCCCGGCTTCGGCCAGACCAAGGCCGACCTCGCCGACGACGCCACCGACCTGGCCCGGCGCGGCTTCGCGGTGCTGGCCTACTCGGCCCGCGGCTTCGGCCGCAGCACCGGCCAGATCGAGCTGAACTCGCCGGACTACGAGGTGCAGGACGCCGACCAGCTGGTCGGCTGGCTGTCCCGGCAGCCGGAGGTGCAGCAGGACAAGCAGGACGACCCACGGGTCGGCGTGACGGGCGGCTCCTACGGCGGGGCGCTGGCGCTGATGCTGGCCGGCCTGGACAAGAACAAGCGGATCGACGCCGTCGCGTCCCTGATCACGTACAACGACCTGTCGCAAGCCCTGCTGCCCAACGCGGCCAGCCCGGCCCCGATCGACGGCGCGACGCCGGCGGCGGGGGTCGGCGACGGCAACGGCGTGTTCAAGAAGACCTGGGCCGGCAACCTGTTCGGCTCGGCGCTGACCGGCATCCGCACCGGCGTGCCGAGCTCGTGCGGGCGCTTCGCGCCCGACGTGTGCGCGGCCTACACGCAGGTCGCCACCACCGGCCGGGCCGACCAGGCCACGGTGGACCTGCTGCGGCGCAACTCCCCGGTCAGCGTGGCCGGCGGGATCGCCGCGCCGACCCTGCTGGTGCAGGGCGAGCAGGACACGCTGTTCGGGCTGGACCAGGCCGACGCGACGGCCCGGCAGCTGGCCAAGAACAACGTGCCGGTCAAGGTCTCCTGGTACCCGGGCGGCCATGACGGCGGCGCGCCCGGCGACAGCGTGCGGGCCCAGGTCGCCGACTGGTTCTCCTTCTACCTCAAGCACAACACGCCCGATCCCGGCACCGGCTTCTCGTACGACGTGCAGGGCACGGTCCGGGCCCGTGGCGCGCCGAGCCTGCGGACCATCGCCGCGCCGGGCTATCCCGGCCTGCACGGCAATCCGACGAGCCGGCAGAAGATCACGCTGGCCGGGCCGCAGCAGCCGGTGATCACTCCGCCCGGCGGCAGCCCCGCCTCGGTGAGCAGCCTGCCCGGGGTGGGCAGCGCGCTGCTCGGCGGCTCGGCTGCCAGCCTGGCCGGCAGCCTGGCCGTCGACCTGCCCGGGCAGTCGGCCGTGTTCACGAGCGAGCCGCTGGGCTCGCCGCTGACCATCGCCGGCTCGGCCCTGACGACGTTGCGCGTCGGCCGGCTTCCCGGGCCGGCCGCCGGCGACTCCGGCGACACCGTGCTGTTCGCCAAGCTCTACGACGTCGGCCCGGACGGCCGTCGCACGCTGCCCGGGGCCACGGTCGCGCCGATCCGGGTGCAGCTGCCGGCCGACGGCACGTCGACCAACGTGAACGTCAGCCTGGCCGGCATCGTGCGGCCGGTGGCCGCCGGGCACCGGCTGCAGCTGGTCGTCACCACGACCGACCAGGCGTACGCCAACCAGACCGCGCCGTCGGTGCGCACGGTCGCCCTGGCCGGTCCGCTCCAGGTGCCGGTGGTCGACGGGACGAGCGCCACCGGCAGCGGCATCCCGGCCGGCCCGGTGATCGGCATCGCCGTGATCCTCGGCCTCGGCCTGATCGCGGCCCTGGTGTCGCTGCTGCGCCGGCGCGGCGGCCGGGACTTCGACCCCGAGCTGGCCGACGTGCCGATGGTGATCACCGACCTGACCAAGTCGTACCCGGGCCGGCTGACCGCCGTGAAGGAGTTGTCGTTCCGGGTCGAGCACGGCCAGGTGCTGGGCCTGCTCGGGCCCAACGGGGCCGGCAAGACGACCACGCTGCGCATGCTGATGGGCCTGGTCCGGCCGACCGCGGGCGAGATCCGCGTGTTCGGCCACAAGGTGCGGGCCGGCGCGCCGGTGCTGTCCCGGATCGGCTCGTTCGTGGAGGGCGCGGGCTTCCTGCCGCACCTGTCCGGCACGGCCAACCTGAGCCTGTACTGGGCCGCCACCGGCCGTCCGCCGGGCGAGGCCCACCTGGTGCAGGTCCTGGAGATCGCCGGCCTCGGCGACGCGGTGCGGCGCCGGGTCGGCACGTACAGCCAGGGCATGCGCCAGCGGCTGGCCATCGCCCAGGCCATGCTCGGCCTGCCGGACCTGCTGGTCCTGGACGAGCCGACCAACGGTCTGGACCCGCCGCAGATCCACCAGATGCGGGACGTGCTCAAGCGCTACGCGGCGACCGGTCGGACCGTGGTCGTCTCCAGCCACCTGCTGTCCGAGGTGGAGCAGTCCTGCAGCCACGTCGTCGTGATGCACCGCGGCCGGTTGGTCGCGTCGGGCGACGTCGACGACATCGTGGCCGGCGGCGGCGAGGCGACGTTCCGGGTCGACCGGGTCACCGACGCCGCCCGGGTGCTGCGTGGCCTGAACGGCACCTCGGCAGTCACCGCCGAGGGCCAGCTGGTGCACGCCGACCTGGGTACGACGGCCCGTTCGGCGGCGGTGGACGCGCTGGTCCGAGCCGGTATCGCGGTCGAGCAGGCGGGGCCGCGGCGCCGGCTGGAGGACGCGTTCCTCAAGCTGGTCGAGAGCGGCGAAGAGGAGGGGTCATGAGTGACGAGCACGGCGTGCACACCGATCCGTCGGCGATCGCCGACCTGGTCGCCGTGGCCGAGAATGAGCACTCCGCGGTGGCCGGGGACGGGTCCGTCGCCGGCTACCGAGGCTCGCGGACGCTGCGGCTGGGGGTGGAGCTGCGCCGTCAGCTGCGGCGTCGCCGCACCCAGTTCGCGCTGGCATTTCTCGCGGTGCTGCCGTTCCTGCTGCTGATCGCGTTCAAGGCCGCGCCCAACCAGAGCGGCCCCCGGACGGCCTCGTCGGCCTTCGTCGACCTGGCCACCTCCAGCGGCCTCAACTTCGCGATCTTCGCGCTGTTCGCCTCGGCCAGCTTCCTGCTGGTGGTGGTGATCGCCCTGTTCTTCGGCGACACCGTGGCCAGCGAGGCCTCCTGGTCGAGCCTGAAGTATCTGCTGGCCATCCCGGTGCCGCGCGGCCGACTGTTGCGGCAGAAGGCCGTCGTGTCCGGCCTGCTGTCGGTGCTCGGGCTGATCGTGCTGCCCGCGGTCGCGCTGGTCGTCGGCCTGATCTGGTACGGCAGCGGCGACCTGATCAGCACCACCGGCGAGTCGCTGGCCTTCGGCACCGGCGTGGTCCGGCTGGCGCTGGCCGTGGCCTACCTGATCGTCTACCTGACCTGGATCGCCGGCCTGGCGCTGCTGCTGTCGGTCTCCACCGACGCCCCGCTGGGCGCGGTCGGCGGCGCGGTGCTGGTGTCGATCGTGTCGCAGATCCTGGACTCCATCACCGCGCTCGGCGACCTGCGCGACTACCTGCCCACGCACTACGCCACGGCCTGGTCCGACCTGCTCAGCGCGGACGTGGACTGGGGCGACATGGTCCGCGGCTCGTTCTCGTCGCTGGCCTACTGCGCGGTGTTCCTGGCCCTGGCCGCGCGGCGCTTCGCCCGCAAGGACATCACGTCCTAGCGCTTGCGGGCCAGGTAGGTCGCGCCGGCCGAGGCCGTGACCACGCACATGATGGCCGCCCACTGCACCGGTCGCAGGTTCTCGCCGAGGACCAGCATGCCGGCCAGCGCGGCCACCGCGGGCTCGACGCTCATCAGCACGCCGAACAACCGCGGCGGGATCTTGCGCAGCGCCTCCAGCTCCAGCGAGTACGGGATCACCGAGGACAGCAGGGCCACACCGGCCCCGATCACCAGGATCGTCGGGTCGAGCAGCGCGGAGCCGGCCTCGACCACGCCGAACGGGGCGATGACCAAGGCGCCGACGGCCATGGCGATCGCCAGGCCCGAGCCGCCGGCGGTGGCCTCGCCGAGCTTGGCGCCGAGCAGGATGTAGCTCGCCCAGCAGACCGCGGCGGCCAGCGCGAACAGGATGCCCAGCAGCGAGGTGCCACCGCCCAGGTCGGCCAGCAGCACCACGCCGGCCGCGGCCAGCAGCGCCCACAGCACGTCCAGCAGCCGCCGGGAGCCAGCCAGCGCGATGGCCAGCGGGCCGAGGAACTCGATCGTCACGGCGATGCCCAGGGGCAGCCGCTGCAGCGACTCGTAGATCGACAGGTTCATCAGCCCGAGCACGGTCCCGTAGGCCAGCACCACCAGCCAGGCCCGGCCGGACATGCGTAACCGCGGCCGCCAGAAGGCCAGCAGCATGACCGCGGCGAACAGCAGCCGCAGTCCGGCCGCGCCGGCCGGCCCGACCAGCGGGAACAGGCCCTTGGCCAGGGTCGCGCCGAACTGCACGCTGATGATGCCGCCGAGCAGCAGCCCGGTCGGCGGCACCGAGCCCAGCATCCGGCCGGCGACCTCGCCCAAGCCGCGCCGGGGCAGCCGGTCCGACGTGCCGTCCACGTAAACCATGACCATGCCCCACAAAATAGGTGCTGGCCCCGACAGCCCCGCTCACCGGAGCCTCACCCGGCCCGTGCGAGGCTGAAAGCAACCCTCCGGCGGCAGACCGAGACGAGAGCGAGGAGCAGCGTGCCGCGCCATTCCCAGTCTGGCCGGTCGCTCGGCGTGCTGGTCCCCGTCCTGATGCTGGCGGCCGGCGCCTGCGCGGTCGGCCCGTCCGTGCGCCCGGTGATCGCGGTCAACGACGGCGGGCAGAGCACCGGCACGAGCTCCGCCGTCCCGGCCGGGAAGCTGCCGCCGCTGGACAAGCCGCAGAACCCGTCGGTGGCCTGGTCGGACTGCACGACCGCGACCAAGGCCCGGCTGGCCGAGACCGCCACCTCGCTGTCGTTCCAGTGCGGCCGGATCACCGCCCCGCTCGACGCCCCCGGCCAGCCCGGCGTCGGCGACGTCTCGCTGTCCCTGCTCAAGGCCGGCGACGGCGCGATCCCGCTGGTCGTGGTGAACGACGCCACCGGCGCGCCGGGCACGCTGTACGCGGCGCAGCTGGCCGCGAAGCTGCCGCCCGAGCTGCTCAAGACCTTCTCGGTGATCGGCATGGACCGCCGCGGCACCGGCGCGTCCGAGCCGGCCCAGTGCATCCCCGGCGGGGCGCGGGCCGAGATCGCCGAATTCGACCCGGACAGCACCCAGCTCGACGACCTGTCGGCCGCGGCCAAGCAGGCCAGCCAGGCGTGCGTGCTGGAGCTGGACGACCGGCTGCAGGCGCTGGACAGCTGGCGCACCGCCGGCGATCTGGAGCAGCTGCGCCAGGCGCTGGGCGTGGACCGGCTCAACGCCGTCGGCCGCGGCGAGGGCTCGCGGGTGCTGACGCTCTACGCCGACCGGTTCGGCAGCCACACCGGGCGGCTCGTGCTGGACGGCTCGCCCGACCCGATCCTGGACCCGCCGGGCGCGGCGCAGGCCGGCGCGCTGGGCGCCGAGGCGACGTTCGACGCGTTCGCCGCCCTGTGCAAGTCGCGGAACTGCTCGCTGGGGCCGGACCCCAAGCAGGCCACGCTCGCGCTGTTCAACCAGCTGCGCGACCACCCGAAGACCGCGCGGCTGTCGGTCGGCGAGGCCGTGCACGCCGTGCTGATGGGGCTGGCCGACCGGGCCGGCTGGGCGCCGCTGGCCGACGCGATCAGCGCGGCCCGCGCCGGCGACGTGGACGCTCTCGCGACGTTCGCGGCCCCGCTGTCGACCGTCGTGGACGGCGACCCGCCGCTGCTGGACACGCAGTTGATCACCGGCTGCAACGACATGCAGATGCGGCTGCCGCCGGAGCAGATCAGCGGCATGGTGTCGGACTGGACCAAAAAGGCCCCGCTGTTCGGCGGCCTGTTCGCGCAACAGCTGCTGCTGTGCAGCTCATGGCCGGTGCCGGCGCAGCAGCTGCCGGCGCCCGGCGGGCACAACGCGCCGCCGATCCTGGTGCTGAGCACGGCCGACGACCCGATCACGCCGGAGACCGGCACACAGCGCACGGCCCGTCAGCTCGCCTCGGGCGTGCTGGTCAGCTGGGAGGGCGGTGGGCACGGCGCGCTCACGCAGTCGCCGTGCGCCACCGCCGCGGTGCAGCACTTCCTGGTCGACGCTCAGGTTCCGACGGACGGCACCGCCTGCCCGCCGTGAGTGTCGTTCCCTAGCGGTGTCAGCTGCAGCTGGAGCAGCAGCCGCAACCGGGACCCGTGCAGCTTCCGCAACAGCTGCAGCCACCGAGCTCAGGCGTCTTGTCGTCCATGAGGACCTCCCCGAAATCGAACGGACCAGCCGGGTTGACGGTATTTCCGCGCACGGTGTCGGGGACACCGCTACGCGAGCGACCCCGGAGCTCACCCGAACGCGGTCCCGATCGATTCACGGATCGCCATACGTGACCGAAAAAAGAGTGGGGACCCCCCGAAAGGAATCCCCACTCTGTGCTATTGCCGGCGAATCAGCCGGCCAGCTCCTCGAGCGCCTTCTGGGCCGCCTCCAGCTCGGCGCGCAGCTGCTCGACCTTGGCCGTCTGCTGCTCGCGGGCCTGCTCCAGGATCGCCTCGATGGACTCGGCGACGTCCGGGTGCAGCGCCTTGGCGGCCTGCCCGACGACGGCCGGCGTGACCGGCAGCGCCCGCAGGGCCTTCTTCTTGGCCGCGACCACGTCCACGGTCCAGTCGCCGTCGACGCTGCCGCTGATGGTGATGACCACGTCGGCGACGCGGGTCTTCTTGGCGGTGCTGGCCGCCGGCCGCGGCTTCTTGGCGGCCGGGGCCTCCTCCTCCACGACGGCGGTGTCGCCCGCAGCGACCTCCTCGGGCGCTTCGGTGGTGGTGTTCTCGATCTCCGACATTCTCTGCTCCATGGAGGGACGGGATACCGCTGGTACCTCTGCTGGCGAACGCTTGCGTCCGGGCCGTGCGAGCGTCAGCTCGCTCGGCGAGAAGGACAGCTCATCGTGCGAACCGGCCGGTCGGACCTGGATGTAGTCGCCCTCGACCGGGTCGTTGAGCGCCACGACCCGGGCCGATCGGCCCGCATCGACCCCGACCGCGTCGGCCGTGAACCAGACCGTGGGCTCGCGGCCCCGGACCAGCTCGTCACGAAGGTGCTCGACGTCCTCGTCGGACAGCGAGCCTGGTTGCGCCATCTCAATTCTCCTCGATGCGTGCAGGGCTGGGCACCGGGGTGGCACACACCGTGACGAGGTCGGCCCGATGTGCTGCCGCCCGGCAACCTAGCAGTAGGGGCAGGCGCCCCTCACCGGCTCCGTCCGGAAGGCGAGGCAGAGATTAGCACACGTGTTCGAACACCCGACGACGACCGCCATACCCCCATGCCACGTGTAGACCACATTCGACTTCAGGCGCCACATGTGGACCACATGTGGCATCGCAACGGCGGCGCTACGACTCGCGCAGGCGGTACTCCCAGCCGAACTGGTCGCTGTGGTGCAGGTCGTAGTGGTGCTCGATCTTGGGCCCGTCGTGCAGGTGCACGTGGGTGATGGTCTGGCGCGGCTCGTCGAGCGGCTTGCTCCAGATCTCCTCGCGGCCGTCGAGCGGGCCGCCGACGAAGCGCGCCACATAGGGAATCGTCATGGCCGGCCCTCCTCCAGGCGCCTCGGGGTTTCTGCCCGCTCCATGATAAACGGCCGACACCGGGATGCGTCAGCGCGATCACACTGACGTCTCAGTACATTTTCCCCGCAGGTCACCGGCCGGAACGGCGATGTTCCCCACTGTCAGGAGTCGGGTCGGACATCATACGCCTTCATCCGCGCTTAATGTCCACATTGGAATTGCACGGTGACGATTCAGTCGCGCCGGGCCTTGCTCGGCTGCACCCGCTTCGGTTCTCCGGCCATCTTCGGATAATCGGGCGGATAGGGCATCTCGCCCCGCTCGTCGCCCGCGTACCAGTCCAGCAGCCGCTCGATCCCGTGCGACTGGTCGTCGATGCCCTCGAGCGCGTCCCCGTGCTCGGCCAGCCAGCCCGGCGCCGTCAGCACGTCGAAGTCGTTCGGGTCGACCGTGGGCAGCTTCTCCCAGGTCAGCGGCATCGACACCGTCGCCCGCGGGGTGCCGCGGACCGACCAGGCCGAGGCGATCGTCCGGTCCCGGGCTGCCTGGTTGTAGTCCAGGAAGACCCGCTCGCCCCGCTCTTCCTTCCACCAGGCCGTGGTCGCCTTGTCCGGCAGCCGGCGCTCCACCTCGCGCCCCAGCGCGATCACCGCGTGCCGAACGTCGATGAAGTCCCACTCCGGCCGAATCCGGACGAGCACGTGGATGCCGCGGCCGCCCGAGGTCTTCGGGAAGGCCGTCATGCCCAGCTCCTCCAGGACCTCCCGCAGCGTCAGCGCCACCTGCACCGCGTCCGCGAAGTCCGTGCCCGGCTGCGGATCCAGGTCGATGCGCAGCTCGTCCGGCCGGTCGACGTCACTGCGCCGCACCGGCCACGGGTGGAAGTCGAACGTCCCCAGGTTCGCCGCCCAGGCCAGCACCGCCGGCTCCGTCGGGCACACCTCGTCGGCCGTGCGACCCGAGGGGAACGTGATCCGCGCCGTCTGCACCCACTCCGGCGCGCCCTTGGGGATCCGCTTGGCGTAGAACGCCTCCCCCGTCACACCGTCCACGTAGCGCTTCAACGTCGTCGGCCGGTCCCCGACCGCCCGCAGCAGCGGCTGCGCGACCTCGATGTAGTACTCCACCACCTGCCGCTTGGTGATGCCCCGGTCCGGGAAGTAGACCTTGCTCGGGCTCGACACCCGCACGGTGCGCTCGCCCACCTGCAACTCGATCGCCTCGGCCACGCCAGCACCCTACGACGGGCCGTCCGTTCCCACGACCGCTTCGCACCCGTTGCCCGCCATCGCGGCGTGTTTCGCGTCCAATGTGGTCAGCAGGGCCGACAGCGCCAGCTCGAAGCTGTCCTCGTCCACCTCTTCCGCGTGCTGCCGCAGCAGATGCGCCTGGTTCAGGTGCGGATACCGCTCCACGTACAGCTGCGCGTCGTCGGAGAAGCCGGCCGCGAAGGAGCTCGTCGCCGCGCCGATGACGATGTACTTCACCGCCGCGCCGATCATGGTCGCCTCCCGGGGCGGCCAGCCCGCGCCGACCAGACCGCCGTGCACGGCATCGGCCATCCGCAGCGACGCGGCACGCCGAGCCGGCCCTCGGGCGATGAACGGAACCATGTTCGGATGCTCGGCCAGCGCGGCCCGGTAGGAGCGGGCCCAGCGGACCAGGCCCGACCGCCAGCCGTCGTCGAAACCGCTGACATCCACCCGGCCGATGATCTCGTTGGCGACGTCGTGGAGCAGGTCGTCCTTGGTCGCCACGTGGCTGTACAGGGACGCGGCCTGCACGCCGAGCTCGGCCGCCAGCTTGCGCATGGACAGCGCCGCCAAGCCGTCGCGGTCGACCAGCGCCAGCGCGGTGGCGCGGATGCGGGTCGGGCTGAGGATCGGGGTGTGCGGTCTTGGCATGGCCACCTCCTGGGCGTACATTAAAACTAACAGTGTTCGGTTTAGTCGGGAAGGGACTCGCGGTGGACTTCTCACTCAGCGACGAGCAGCGGGAGATCAGGGACTGGGTGCGCACCTTCGTGCGCAAGGAGGTCATGCCGCTCGAGCCCGAGGTGCTGCGACGGGAGCGCGCCGGCGAGCGCGGCTTCACCGCCGAGGAGTCCCGCGCCTTGCAGCTCAAGGCCAAGGAGGCCGGCTTCTGGGGCGTGCTCACGCCGCAGGAGCACGGCGGCATGGGCCTGGACGCGGTCACCGCCGCCCTGATCGAGGCCGAGCTCGGCCGCTCGTTCGTGCCGTTCTACCTGGGCGGCAAGGCCGACAACATCCTGTTCCACGCCAACGAGGAGCAGCGAGCCCGCTACCTCGTGCCGACCATCGCCGGCGACCGCAAGTCGTGCTTCGCGATCACCGAGCCCGGCGCCGGCTCGGACGCCCGCAACATCCGCACCACCGCTCGCAAGGACGGCAACGAGTGGGTGATCAACGGCGAGAAGACGTTCATCACCGGTGGCAACGAGGCCGACTTCGTGATGGTCTTCGCCGTGACGGACAAGGAAAAAGGGGCCGACGGCGGCGTCACCTGCTTCCTGGCCGACCGTGACATGGGCTGGAAGTCCGAGTACATCGACACCATGGGCGAGTGGGGCCCGGCGTCGCTGATCTTCGAGGACGTGCGGGTGCCCGAGGAGAACATCCTCGGCGAGGTCGGGCAGGGCTTCCGGCTGGCCATGCAGTGGATCGGCCAGGGCCGGTACCTGCTGCCGGCGCGGGCCATCGGCGCCACCGAGCGGCTGGTCGAGATGGCCATCGAGCAGAGCAAGACCCGCGTGACCTTCGGCCAGCCGATCGCTGAGCGGCAGGCCATCCAGTGGATGATCGCCGACTCCGCGGTGGAGATCGAGGCGCTGCGCTGGCTGGTGCTGCACGCCGCGTGGCAGGTCGACCAGGGCGTCGACTCCCGGCAGGCGCAGTCCATGGCCAAGCTGTACGGCGGCGTGAAGGCCAACGAGATCGTCGACCGGGTGCTGCAGATCCACGGCGGCATGGGCTACACGCGGGAGCTGCCGGTCGAGCGCTGGTACCGGGAGCTGCGGCTGCTGCGGATCTACGAGGGCACCGACGAGATCCAGCGCCGCACCATCGCCCGCAACCTGATCAAGGGGCACGCCAGGGTCGGCGGCTTCCTCGGGTGATCGACTTCGACATCCTGGGCGTCGTCGATGGTCCGTGGCTCAAGTCGTGGACCTCCGACGACGCCTTGCGCTATGCCGTCGGAGTCGGGGCCGACGAGCTCGCCTTCGCCACCGAGAACTCGTTCGGCGTTTCCCAGCAGGCCTTGCCCACCATGGCGTTGGCGCTGACCCATTTCACGTCGCCCGAGCAGGTTTTCGGCGACGTCGACCTGACCCGGGTGCTGCACGCCGAGCAGTCGCTGACCCTGCACCGACCGTTCCCGGTGGCCGGGTCGATCGAGGTTCGCCGGCAGGTCACCGACATCTTCGACAAGGGCGCCGGGGCGTTGATCGTCAGCCGGGTGGACGCCGTCGACGACTCCGGGCCGCTGTTTTCCGCCGTGTCGTCGGCTTTCCTGCTCGGCGAGGGCGGTTTCGGCGGCTCCCGCGGGCCTTCCTCCCGGACTTCCGTGCCGGACCGCTCGCCCGACCGCCGGTTGGAGTTCGGCACCGCGTCGAACCAGGCGTTGATCTATCGCCTGTCCGGGGACCGCAATCCCCTGCACAGCGACCCCGTTTTCGCCGCCCGTGGCGGGTTGAAGCAGCCCATCCTGCACGGCTTGTGCACCTTCGGCATCACCTGCCGGCTGCTCATCGGCGCCTTCGCCGACGGCGACGCCCATCGCGTCACCGCCATGTCCGGCCGCTTCACCGCCCCCGTCGTCCCCGGCGATGTGCTCGTCGTCGACGCGTGGCATGACGGCGACCACGTCGCCTTCCGCACCAGCACCGCCGCCGGCACCGTCGTCATAGACGGCGGCCGGCTCTCTTTGTCCCTTCCCGGGTGATTTCGCCTCCCCCTCCATGTGCGGACCGCTACCATCGAACGGCGCAGCGTCACGACCGTGGGGAACGGATCGGCCGTGACCGGCGTCGGAGTTCTCGGTGGCCGGCGAGTCGTCGCCACCTCCACTCCGCTGGGTGCCGCGGGCACGAGGGGAAGAGGCACGAGACGCCATGGGCGACCAGGCAACCGGGCAGGCGCAGACGCCGCCGAACGCAGTGCAGGACCTCGCCATGCACGTCTTCGGTGGCCTGCCGCCGACGGGCGGCAAGTTCACCATGGACACCGACCAGCTCAACGACGCCATCAAGCAGTGGAACGACCTGCTGGACCAGGTGGTCGCGGATGCTCAGACAGGCCAACGCATGACCGGCCTCAACGCACCGGGCAGCGCGCTCGACCAGGCCGGCCAGGTCTTTGTCAATGCGGCAAACGCGTCCGGCGTCGCGTACTTGAAGGCCAACAAGGCACAACAGGACTTCATCACTGACTACATCAACAAGCTGACCGCGGTTCGAGACGGCCACCTCGAAGCCGACCAGGCCGGTGCCGGCCACCTCAAGAAGGCGTGAGGAATTGCCAGTGCGTCACCACACCTTGACGATCGGCCTCCTTGCCGCGACGCTCGCGGTGATTACGGCCGGGTGCTCGACGCCGCCGGTTGACGGCACACCGGGACCGCAGACCAACGGGGTCGACCCGGCCGGAAAGCTGCCGTCCGGAGCCCCGCACGTCGCGAAGCCGCTTGACACGACAAAAGCGCAGGCTGCGCCGTGCAGCGTGTTGACCCCGGCTCAGATCTCATCGCTGGGCATTGTCGCGACCGGAAAGGCGAATGACTCACCGACCGGCCCGGCATGCAACTGGAACGACACAACAGCGGTTCCCACACCGGTGACCATCGGCATCGGGTTCGTCACCAAGAGCACCGGCGGCCTCAGCTCCCTGTATGTCCAGGCCGAGTCACTCAAGAAGAACGGCGGATATTTCGAGCCCGTCGAGCCGATCCAAGGGTATCCCGCCGTTCTGTACTCCCTTGTCGACTATCGCAAGAGGTCAAAGAACGCCGATTGCAACATGGCAGTCGGGGTGAGTGACTCGCTGCAGTTCACCGTGGGAGTAACCGTTGCGACTCCCACACCACAGTTGGATCCGTGCGTGATCGAGACGAAGGCCGTCGACATGATGATGACAACTCTGTTGGCAGGCTCCTGATGGGCACACTCGGACCAGGTGACATCCACCATGCCCTGACACAGGGACCGGGCACCGGTAGCTTCCAGGACGCGCGAGCCGCCTCGGCTTCCTTGGCGGCGTCTCATCAGGAGCGCGAGAGCCAGGCCATGGCGCTCGTCATGAAGATGGGGTCGGCCTGGACAGGGGATGCGTCGGAGGCGGCGCAGGCGGGGGCGGCGCCGTTGTTGCAGGCGTTTCGGGACGGGCAGCAGGCGCTGACGACGCACCAGGATCTGATGGGGCGGCAGACGGAGTCGTTCGGGGTCGCCAAGACGAGCGTGCACGACGTGCCGAACCAACCGCCGTCGGCCTCGTTCGGGGACATGCTGAGCGACGCGAGCGGGGCGAGCCTGTTCACGGGCGGCGGCTACCTGAACAAGGTGCAGGACTGGTCGGAGAAGGCCAACGCGAACGTGACGGCCTATTCGAACTACGCGAACGCGAGCTCGTACAACAGGACGAACATGCCGAACGAGTACGGCGACCCGAGCGGGTCGAGCTCGGACGTGGCGCTGGCGACGGCGCAGCCGGGGCCGAGCGGACCCGGACCGGGTGGACCGGGCGGGATCCACGGACCGGGTGGCACGGGCGGCCCGAACGCGCCGGTGTCGCACTACAGCGACGGACCGGGCTCGTCCCAGTGGACGCCGAACGGCATGGGCACGCCGGGTCCGGGAGCGGGCACGCCGGGCCCGGGCACGGGCGGCGTGCCGAACACAGGCATCGGTTCGGGCTCGACGAGCACCCAAGGCTGGGCGGGCGGACCGTCGATGCCGGGAACCGGCGGAGGCTGGCCCACGTCCACAGGAGGGGGCATGGGCGGCGCGGGAACGGGCGCGGGAACGGGTGGCGGCGTTGACGGCGGCGGCTTCCCGGGCGGAGTGCCCTTCGGTGGAGGCGGAAGCGGAACCGGTAGCGCAGGCGGGTACGGCGGAAGCGGCAGCGCGGCGGGCGGGGCAAAGGGCCTCCGAGCCGGCGGCACGGCCGGAGCCGGCGGGTCGGCGGCGGCGGGCGAGGGCAAGGTGGGCCCGGGAGTTCGAACCGGCGCGGGAATGCCGGGCGCGGGCGGCACGACGGTGGCGGCGGGACGCCCGGGCACGCCGGGGGCCCAGGGCGCGGGCGGCATGGCCGGCGGTGCCCAGGGCCGCAAGGAGGAGGACAAGGAGCACAAGTCGGCGGCCTACCTGGAGGACGACTACTCCGACGAGCTCATCGGCGAACTCCCCCGCACCACGCCGACGGTCATCGGCCTGGACTGACGACAACACAGAGCTGACTGGGGGTTGGCTGTGCTCGGAGAGCGCGTCGAGCTGTCGATGGCCGCGCTGAAGGCGTTCTGGCGCTGGGAAGGCCACGACCGCATGCCGGCCGTGCTGGTGTCCACGGTGGAATGGATGGACGACGACGCCCGCAATGAGGCGGACCGGCACGTGCTGGCCGAGCTGGCCGGCGGCGGCGTGCCGGCCGACGTGC
>DASWRQ010000022.1:0-27971 GCA_036403095.1 Kutzneria sp.
AGGCGTCGTCCAGCTCGGCCAGGTTCTTCAGCAGGTCGATGGCTATTTCCGTACGGTCCGTTGTGGTCGCCCCCTGCTGCTCCAGCGACGTCGCCGGCAGGCCGCCCGCGCCCGGCGGGACGTCGCCGGGCAGCGCCGCCACGTTCAGGCCCATGCCCAGCACCACGCCGCCGTCGGCCTCGGCCAGCACGCCGGCGCACTTCGAGCCGTTGGCCAGGAGGTCGTTCGGCCACTTCAGCACGGCGTCGACGCCGATGCCCTCAGCCGTACGGACCAGGGCGACGCCGGCCAGCAGGGTGATCCACGGGATCCGGTGCGGCGGCACGTCCGGGCGGAGCAGGATGCTCACGTACAGGCCGGTGTGCGGCGGCGACACCCAGGTGCGGGCCCGGCGGCCCTGGCCGGCGGTCTGCTCCTCGGCGAACAGCACCGTCCGGTCCGCGCCGCCGGCCTGGCCGACCGCCCGCAGGTCGGCGTTGGTGGAGCCGGTGCTCTCGACCACGTCGACCTGGGCATACCGGCCGGTCAGGGCGGCTTTGAGACGGTCAGCGTCCAGCGGGGCGGTCATGGTTGCCGAGCGTAGTGTGCGCGAAACCGTATTTCGGTGTGCCGGCGAGCGTGACTCGCGCGAGGCCTGGTGGGCGGCCTCGCCGCGCGGAACGCGTGCCATCGGCGCAGTGATGTGGGCTACGTGTCAGTAACCTTGGTCGCCGGCCCTGGTTAGAGTGCCTCGGCATGAGCAGTGCGACCGAGCCAGTGGGTGTCGCTCCAACGGCGGAGCCGGACATCCACACCACCGCCGGCAAGCTGGCCGACCTCTACCGCCGCAACGACGAGGCGGTGCACGCCGGTTCCGAGCGTGCGATCGAGAAGCAGCACGCCAAGGGCAAGCTCACCGCCCGGGAGCGCATCGACCTGCTGCTCGACCCCGGCTCCTTCACCGAGCTGGACGAGCACGCCCGCCACCGGTCGACCAACTTCGGCCAGGAGCGCAACCGGCCCTACGGCGACGGCGTGGTCACCGGCTACGGCACGGTCGACGGCCGCCGGGTGTGCGTGTTCAGCCAGGACGTGACCATCTTCGGCGGCTCGCTGGGCGAGGTCTACGGCGAGAAGATCGTCAAGATCATGGACCTGGCCATGAAGACCGGCAGCCCGGTCGTCGGCATCAACGAAGGCGGCGGCGCACGCATCCAGGAGGGCGTGGTCTCGCTCGGCCTGTACGGCGAGATCTTCCGCCGCAACACCCACGCCTCCGGCGTGATCCCGCAGATCTCGCTGATCATGGGCTCGGCCGCCGGCGGCCACGTGTACTCGCCGGCCCTGACCGACTTCACCGTGATGGTCGACAAGACCTCGCACATGTTCATCACCGGCCCGGACGTGATCAAGACGGTCACCGGCGAGGACGTGGGCTTCGAGGAGCTCGGCGGCGGCCGCACGCACAACACCAAGTCCGGCAACGCGCACTACCTCGGCAGCGACGAGGAGGACGCCATCGGCTACGTGAAGGAGCTCCTCTCCTACCTGCCGTCCAACAACCTCGCCGAGCCGCCGGTCCTGCCGGGGCTGGAGGAGGCCGGCTCCGTCGCCGACGGACTCACCGACACCGACCGCGAGCTGGACACGCTGATCCCGGACTCGGCCAACCAGCCCTACGACATCCACGAGGTGATCTCCCGCGTCGTCGACGACGGCGAGTTCCTCGAGGTGCACCAGCTGTTCGCGCCGAACATCGTGGTCGGCTTCGGCCGGGTCGAGGGTCACGCGGTCGGCGTGGTGGCCAACCAGCCGACCCAGTTCGCCGGCTGCCTGGACATCGACGCCAGCGAGAAGGCGGCGCGCTTCGTCCGCACCTGCGACGCCTTCAACATCCCGGTGCTGACCTTCGTGGACGTGCCGGGCTTCCTGCCGGGCACCGACCAGGAGTGGAACGGCATCATCCGCCGCGGCGCCAAGCTGATCTACGCCTACGCCGAGGCCACCGTCCCGCTGGTCACGGTGATCACCCGCAAGGCCTACGGCGGCGCCTACGACGTGATGGGCTCCAAGCACCTTGGCGCCGACCTGAACCTGGCCTGGCCGACCGCGCAGATCGCGGTGATGGGCGCGCAGGGCGCGGCCAACATCGTGCACCGGCGCACGCTGGCCGAGGCCAAGGAGCGCGGCGAGGACGTGGAAGCGTTGCGGGCCAAGCTGATCCAGGAGTACGAGGACACGCTCTGCAACCCGTACGTCGCCGCCGAGCGCGGCTACGTCGACTCGGTGATCCCGCCCTCCTACACCCGCGGCTACGTCGCCCGCGCGCTGCGCACGCTGCGCGAGAAGCGGGAAGCCCTGCCGCCCAAGAAGCATGGGAACATCCCGCCGTGAGCGAGCAGCCGCTGCTGAGGGTCGTCCGGGGCAATCCGGACGACACCGAGCTGGCCGTGCTGACCGCGGTGGTCTCGGCCATCGCGGCCGCACCGGTCCGTTCGGACGAACCCGTTGCGCCGTCCCGCTGGGGCGCGCCGCGGGTGCGGTCCGAGCTGCGCCCCGGCCCGGGCGCGTGGCGGTACTCCTTCCGCTGACGTAGACCCGTCTATCGGCTCTACTGCACGGGATCGGCCGGTTCGTACCGTCGTTCCGGTGAAGGTGACACGGTTATCCACCCTGCTGACCGTCCTCGTCGCCGGGGTAGCCCTGCTCGTCGCCCCGGCGTCCGCAGGCGCCGCCCCGGGCGACGCCGGCAGCCAGCCGACGTACAACTACGCCAACGCGATCCGTGAGACCGCGTGGGTCGACACCGGGTTGAAGGACCCGGCCGGCAAGGCGGTCCGGGTCGCCGCGGACATCATCCGCCCGTCGGAGCTGACCGCCAACGTGCCGGTGATCATGGACGCGAGCCCGTACTACGCCTGCTGCGGGCGCGGCAACGAGAGCCAGCTCAAGACCTACGACTCGGCCGGCAAACCGGTGCAGTTCCCGCTGTACTACGACAATTACTTCGTGCCGCGCGGCTACGCGATCGTGCTCGTCGACCTGGCCGGCACCAACCGGTCCAACGGCTGCGTGGACATCGGCGGGCCGTCGGACATCGGCTCGGCCAGGGCCGTGATCGACTGGCTCAACGGCCGCCGGACCGGGTACACCTCCGCGACCGGCTCGACCACCGTGAAGGCCGGCTGGACCAGCGGCAACGTCGGCATGATCGGCAAGTCCTGGGACGGCACCATCGCCAACGGCGTGGCCGCGACCGGCGTCGCCGGGCTGAAGACGATCGTGCCGATCTCGGCCATCTCCTCCTGGTACGACTACTACCGGGCCAACGGCGCCGACCTGACCGCCGGGCAGCCGTCCGGCCTGTCCAGCCTGGTGGAGACCTCGGCCGCGCAGAACGGGTGCGGCAGCGTGCAGTCGGCGATCGACGCCGGCTCGCCGACCAACGGCAACTACACGTCCTGGTGGGATCAGCGCAACTACTACGCGCAGGCGGCCAACGTGCACGCCAGCGTGTTCGTCGCGCACGGCGTTGAGGACGACAACGTCAAGCCGATCAACTTCGGGCAGTGGTGGGACGCGCTGGCCGCGCACGGCGTCGAGCGCAAGATCTGGCTGTCGCAGACCAGCCATGTCGACCCGTTCGACTACCGGCGTGGCGCCTGGGTCGACACCCTGCACCAGTGGTTCGACCACTACCTGATGGGCATCGACAACGGCATCCAGAACGGCCCGCAGCTGTCGGTGGAACGCACTCCGGACAACTGGGTCGACGCCGCCTCGTTCCCCGAGGTGGCCACGGCAACGGGGCTGAAGTTGAGCGCCACCACCACGAACGGCCTGGGCAAGCTCGGCAGCACCGCGCCCAAGGCCGGCGCCGTCGAGTCCTTCACCGACAACCCGAGCCTGAGCGAGACCAACTGGGCCACCAGCCCGGACTCGGCCAACAGCGCCCGGGTCGTGTTCAGCAGCGGCACCCTGTCCTCGCCGGTGACGGTGTCCGGCACCAGCACGATCACCGTGACGGCGTCGTCGTCGGCCAGCAGCGGGCAGGTGTCCGCGGTGCTCGTCGACCTCGGCCCGGAGACGATCCGCAACTGGTCGGCCGGCGGCGAGGGCATCACCACGCTGACCACCAGGTCCTGCTTCGGCTCCGGCACCACCGGCGACACCGGCTGCTTCCTCGACGCCAAGGCCGACACCGTCAGCACCAACGCCTCGGTGATCTCGAGGGGCTGGGCCGATCTCGGCCACTCCGCGTCGCTGACCAGCAAGGCCCCGCTGACGCCGGGCAAGGCGTACACGATGACGTTCAAGCTGGCCCCGACCGATCACCAGGTGGCGGCCGGGCACCGGCTGGCGCTGATCGTCGGCGGCACCGACAACGGCTGGATCACCGCGGGCGCGGCCAAGCCGAAGATCACGCTGGACCTGACCAGGACCACGATCCAGGTCCCGCTGCTGGGTTCCCTTCCGTAAGTAAGACCCTTGGCCGCGGGTGGGTCTTACCCGCCCGTGGCCTAGGGTTCGCAACCGTGCGACTCGTGCTCGGCTCCCAGTCCTCCGCCCGTCTCAACGTGCTGCGTTCCGCCGGCATCGACCCCGTGGTCCGGGTCTCCGGCGTCGACGAGGACGCGGTGGCGGCCGCGCTGACCGATCCCCGACCGGCCGAGCTCGTCACGGCGCTGGCCGAGGCCAAGGCGCACGCCGTCGTCGCGGCGCTGGCCGGCGAGCTGCCCGACGCCGTGGTCATCGGCTGCGACTCGATGCTGTCGATCAACGGCGCGATGGTCGGCAAGCCCGGCACGCCCGAGGTGGCGCGGACCCGCTGGCAGGAGATGGCCGGCAAGACCGGCGAACTGCTGACCGGGCACGTGGTCCTGCGGCTTTCCCACGGCGTTGTCGACCGGACGGCGTCCGGCGCGGAGACCACCACGGTCCGCTTCGGCACACCGAGCGACGCCGAGCTCGACGCCTACCTGGCGACCGGCGAGCCGCTGCATGTAGCCGGCGGGTTCACCCTGGACGGCATGGGCGGCTGGTTCGTCGACGGCATCGACGGCGACCCCTCCAGCGTGATCGGCATCAGCCTGCCGCTGACCCGGCGGCTGCTGGCCGAGGTCGGCGTCAGCGTCATCGACCTGTGGTCATGACGGGCCGATCGTCGTCATGACGGGCAGACCGTCAGCCGCGACGGATCGGGCCTGACCTCCGGCCAGCCCGGCAGCTGCTGCGGGCTGGTGTAGGTGGCCGTGCAGCCGATCTCCTCGCCGGTCGCCTGGAAGACCTCCACGGCGACCTTCGCGCAGGAGGCGGGCGCGTTGTCGGCGCAGCGGCTCTGCGTCGTCACCACATCGGGGACCAGGTCGTCGTTGACGTCGCGCAGCGCCAGGTAGCCGGCGTCCGAGCTGAACGGCGGCTGCGTCTGCCGCCACGTGCCGTTGTCGTCCGTGAAAACCTCACCGATCAGGTCCACGCCGTCCTTGCCCTGGAGCAGGCAGACCGACGGCCGGCCCTCCTGACAGGTGAGCGCCTTCGCGTCGACGGTGGCGATCTGCGAGCTGAACAGGACCGCGCCGCGGTCGGACGTGATGCGCAGCCGGGCGTCGTGGCCCTTGCCGTCGGCCAGCAGGTCGACGGTCTCCCCGTACTGCGGCAGCGCGATGCTCGTCAGCTTCACGCACGGCGCCTCCCCACACAGCTGCACCGGACCGGTCGGCGCCGCCGGCACGGGCTGGGGACTGGTCGACGGGGCCGCCCTGGCCTCCCGCAGCTGCCGCATCACGACCGTGGCGCCGATCGCGGCGATGAGCACCAGCACCGCGACCACAACCGCGACGTACACCGGTCTCGAGGCTCGGCTCACGCGCTGGCTCCTCCTCCCGGCTCGACCGCTCCCGCACGAGTTTGCACGTCAACCCCGGTTCGGCGCTCGTCGTGTCGTGAGCATGGTCTCCTCCCGCGCCGGGTTACTCGTCCGTAGACTGCTGCGAAACGCGCGCGTTCCGCTGGAAGTCGTACGAGGAGGTATGGCGTGCCAGAGTCGGCCGCAGACCTGGACCCCATCACGCTGCACAAGGTCCTGGTCGCCAACCGTGGTGAGATCGCCGTGCGGGTGATCCGGGCCTGCCGTGACGCCGGCCTGACCAGCGTCGCCGTGTACGCCGAGCCCGACCGGGACGCGCCGTTCGCGCGGATGGCCGACGAGGCCTTCGCCCTCGGTGGCGCCACACCGGGCGAGAGCTACCTCGTCATCGACAAGCTGTTGGACGTGGCCAAGCGGTCCGGCGCCGACGCCGTGCACCCGGGTTACGGCTTCCTGTCGGAGAACGCGGACTTCGCCCAGGCCGTGCTGGACGCCGGCCTGACCTGGATCGGCCCGTCCCCGCAGTCCATCCGGGACCTGGGCGACAAGGTCACCGCCCGGCACATCGCCACGCGCGCCGGGGCGCCACTGGTGCCCGGCACCAAGGACCCGGTCGCCGGCCCCGACGAGATCGTGGCGTTCGCCCAGGAGCACGGGCTGCCGGTGGCGATCAAGGCGGCGTTCGGCGGCGGCGGCCGTGGCCTGAAGGTCGCCCGCACGCTGGAGGAGATCCCCGAGCTGTTCGACTCGGCGGTCCGCGAGGCCGTGTCGGCCTTCGGCCGCGGCGAGTGCTTCGTCGAGCGCTACCTGGACAAGCCGCGCCACGTCGAGGCCCAGGTCGTGGCGGACAAGCACGGCAACGTGATCGTCGTCGGCACCCGCGACTGCTCGTTGCAGCGGCGGCACCAGAAGCTGGTCGAGGAGGCCCCGGCCCCGTTCCTGACCGAGGAGCAGCGGGCGCGGATCCACTCCTCGGCCAAGGCGATCTGCGCCGAGGCCGGCTACTACGGCGCCGGCACCGTGGAGTACCTGGTCGGCCTGGACGGGTCGATCTCCTTCCTGGAGGTCAACACCCGCCTGCAGGTGGAGCACCCGGTCAGCGAGGAGACCTCCGGCATCGACCTGGTGCTGGAGCAGTTCCGCATCGCCGCCAACGAGAAGCTGCGCTTCACCGAGGACCCGACGCCGCGCGGCCACTCCATCGAGTTCCGCATCAATGGCGAGGACGCCGGCCGCAACTTCCTGCCCGCGCCGGGCGTGGTCGCCACGTTCACCGAGCCGTCCGGCCCGGGCGTGCGCGTCGACGCCGGTGTGCGGTCGGGCGACGTGATCGGCGGGCAGTTCGACTCGCTGCTGGCCAAGCTGATCGTCACCGGCGAGGACCGCCAGCAGGCGCTGGCGCGGGCCCGCCGGGCGCTGGACGAGATGGTCGTCGAGGGCATGGCCACCGTGCTGCCGTTCCACCGCGCGGTCGTGCGGGATCCGGCGTTCACCGCCGAGAACGGCTTCACCGTGCACACCCGGTGGATCGAGACCGAGTTCGACAACACCATCCCGCCCTTCACCGACCCGGCCACGGCCGAGGAGGCCGACGAGCGCCAGACGGTGGTGGTCGAGGTCGGCGGGCGTCGGCTCGAGGTGTCGCTGCCGTCGACGCTGTCCGTCGGCACGGCCGCCCCGGCGGCTTCGAAGGCCAAGCCCCGCAAGCGGGCCGGCAAGTCCTCGGCCGCCGTCTCCGGCGACGCCGTGGCCGCGCCCATGCAGGGCACGATCGTCAAGGTCGCGGTGGCCGACGGGCAGGCGGTCGAGGCCGGCGAGCTGCTGCTCGTGCTGGAGGCCATGAAGATGGAGAACCCAGTGACCGCGCACAAGGCCGGCACTGTGACCGGTCTTGCCGCCACTCCGGGCGAAACGGTCACGCAGGGCACCGTGCTGCTGGAGATCAAGGACTAACTGACGGATGTCATGCCGGGGGACCGTTGGCGAGCCGTACGATTGGCGACGTGAACGAGTCCCCGGAGATGCGGATCGGTGACACCGAACGCGAGCAGGCGCTCGCCGCGCTCGGTGAGCACATGAGCGCCGGGCGGCTGACCATCGACGAGTACGGCGAGCGGTCGGCCAAGGTGACCGCCGCCCGCACCCGTGGCGAGCTGCTGGAGCTGTTCACCGACCTGCCCGACCCGAAGCCGGTCTTCGGCGGGCCCACGCCCCAGCCGGCGGCCGCCCCCGCGGCACCGCCGGCCAAGCCGGCGGCGGCCGAGGTGTCCCGGCGTACCGGCACGCAGATGTCGATGGCCACGATCAGCGCGGCCAGCTGGCCGCTGGCCATCGCCGCCGGCATCTTCTTCCACGAGTGGCAGTTCATGGCCGTGCCGATCCTGCTGAGCTGGTTCACCGGCTCGCTGTGGGGTCGCGGCCATCACGACGACCGGGATCGGGGCCGTCGCGACCGGGACCGTTTCCGCGATGACCGGCACGCCTTGCGTGACGAGATGCACCGCCGCCGCCGGGAACTGCGTGGCCGCGACTGAGTCCACAGTGGACGGAATGCTCATCGTGCTGAACGACCGCGAGCACGCCGAGCGGCTGGCCGCTTCGCTGGCCGAGCGGGGCTGGCTGCCCTGTGCCGTGCACAAGGAGCTGCTGGCCGGCGAGGACGACGCCGAGGACGCGGACTGGCTGGTCGAGCTGGCCACTGCCCCGGACGGCACACCGGCGGCCGCCCACGAGGAGTATCTGGCGGGACTGGCCGACCGTGCCGACGGGTTCGTGACCAGCATCAACTAGCTTGACCTCCATGGAGCCGGTGGAGATCAACGCGGGCAGGTTCTACCTGCGGCAGCTGCGTGCCGACGACCGTGTCGACGACCGACCGTCGATCCTGGAGGCGTTCTCCGACCCCGTCAGCCTGCGCTGGATCAGCCACCGGATCCAGGACCTGGCCGCGGCCGGCGACTACGTGGCGCTGCGCGCCCGGCAGTGGGCCGAGGACGAGCGGTGCTCATGGGCCGTGGCCGACCAGAACAGCGGGGAGCTGCTGGGCGAGGTCGGGCTGAAGGACCTTGACCTCGACGCCGGCACGGCCGCCGCCGCCTGCTGGGCCGCGCCCCGGCACCGCAACCGCGGCGTGGTCAGCGAGGGCCTGGCCGCCGCACTGCGCTTCGGCGCCGGCGCACTGGGGCTTACCCAGGTCGAGTACCTGTTCCAGGACGGCAACGAGCCGTCCCGGCGGGTCGCCGAGAAGTGCGGCTTCGGCTACCACCGGACCATCGACCAGGGCGGGGCCAAGGTCCACGTCTGGACCCGGTCGCTAGTCTGACCGGCCATGCGACTCGCGCTGCTCCTGCTGTGCGCGGCGGCGGCCCTCGGCGGCTGCTCCGTGTACCCGCTGACCGAGGCCAGCCAGACGCAGTCCTCCTCGGCGTCGGCCCCGACGACCACCACGACGACCAGCCTCACGCTGCCGCCGCGGCCGCGCGAGATCCCGTTGGACAAGGTCAACCCGTGCACGATCCTGACCAAGGACCAGCGGGCGCAGCTCAGCCTGGACAGCACGCCGTCCCCGTACACCGACACGACGCTGAAAGCCCGGGCCTGCACCATGCGGGGCACCTACAGCGGCCAGGTCGCGCGGCTCGCGCTCGTCACGAACGAGGGCGCCGAGCTGTGGATCTCCGACGAGGCGCAGAACACCGCCAAGGTGATCGCGGTGGTCGGCTTCCCCGCCCTGGAGGTCCGCACCCCCGGCTTGGACACGCTCTGTAACGTCGAGGTCGATCTCGCCCAGGGCGAGTTCCTCGACGTGCTCTTCCGTGACGGCGGCACCGCGAGCCCGATCCCCCAAGATGATCTTTGCCTTGGCGCGCAACGGGTCGCCGAGGCCGCGGTGACCAGCCTCTCGGCCGCCCACTGATGGTGGATTGACAAACCCCGCGGGGTGGATGTCACCCTGGCCACTGCCGACCGTCACCCTGTGTCGCTAGAGTGTGTGGGCACCCGACACCCGGAGGTCACTCGTGCCGCAGCGGACCACGACCCCCGACCCGGCCGCGGTCATCGCCGGCGGGTTCAAGGTGGACCCGGCGGCCATCCCCAGTCTGCGCCGGGTGTTCACGGCCGCGCTGGTGAAGCTGGACAAACAGATCGAGATGGCCGTCTCCGACGTGCGGATCCGGCCGTGGGCCGGCGACCCCGTGAGCGAGCAGGCCGCGAACGACATCAACGACCACGCCCTGGGCGTGGACTCCGCGCTGGACGCGTTGCAGCGCTACCAGCGTCAGCTCAAAGGGGCACTCGACGCGTTGATCGAGGTCGAGCAGGGCTACCACACCGTCGAGCAGGACAACACCACCCTGATCCAGCAGGGCGGCTGCTGATGCCCGGCGACGTCCGCTGGCGCGGATACACCCACCAGGAGCTGTTCGACGCCATCAACTCCGGTCCCGGCGCCGCCGCGTCGGCCGATCCGGCCGCGCGCTGGGGCGCGATCTCCGGCGCGCTGCACGAGATCAGCGGCGACCTGAGCGGCGCCATCAGCGCCACCGCCGAGCACTGGAACGGGGCCGCCTCCGACTCCGCGTTGCACAGCATCGCGCAGCTGGCGCGGTGGGCCGCCGACGCGCACGTCAGCGCCGAGACCGTGCGCTGCAGCACCGAGGCCCAGGCCGACTACGTCACGCGGGCCCGGGCCGACATGCCCGTGCCGGTCAAGGCGCCCGAGCCCGGCCCGTCCGGCTGGCTCGGCGACCTGGTGTCGCTGTTCACCGGGCAGATCGACGCCGAGATCATCGAGTCGGCCCAGGACGCCGCCGCGACCAGGGCGTTCGAGGTGATGAGCACCTACGAGCACAACACCGCGGCCAACACCGGCTCGCTGCGGGCCTTCGACCCGGTGCCCGTGGTGACCGGTCCGGTCGTGCCGAGCCAGCGCGGGTACTGACTTTGCTCACCCTGTCCGAGCTGGAGTTCGACGTGCTCTGGGAGCACCTCCGGCTGGCCGAGATGCCGCTGGCGATCAAGGTCGCCTCCCCCGGCAAGACCCATGTCGAGCGGGACGTCGTCACCAAGACCGTCTGGGATTCGCTGGCCGAGCGCGGGTTGGTCGGCGGCGCCGGCGGCATCGATCAGGGGCTGATCGACCTGCTCGGTCTCTTGGACGGCGCCGACTACGAGCTGGACGCGCGGCTCTGGCTCGACGGCGGCGTGCGGGCCTTGATCGCCGCCAAGGGCCCCGACGCCGTGCTGGCCCGACTGGCCGACGGGCAGTTGACTTTGAGCCCTGTCGACATCGCCGCCCTGCCCCGGACCGCCTTGTCCCTGTTGCCCGAGCTGCCCGCCGGTCCTGGCCGTTCGGTCACCGTGCCCAGCGCCGAGCTCGACGCCGCCGCGGCCGAGGCCGAGACCGCCGACGAGCTCGGCTGGATCCTGCGTGACCACGGCCTGTCCCCCGACGAGGCCGACGAGCTCGCCGCCATGGTCGGCAGCGTCCGCCGCCGCGGCCAGTTCGGCGCCGCCGCCCGCGACCGCTACGGCCGCCGGCACCGCGCCGACCGCGTCGTCGGCTTCTTCGACACCCCCCGCGGCCGCTACGTCCAGCTCCGCCGGGCCAAGCCCGGCGGCGTCGCCTGGAGCACCGTCGCCCCCGCCGACGAACGCCGCCTCGGCCAGCACATCACCGACCTCTTGAACGACGCCGTCCAACTCACCTTCTGAGCGCCCTGCTTTGTCACATGCGGTCCGCGCGTGCCGCCCAGCGTCGACACGACGCTCATGTGACAGTGGCCCGACCCCAGCTGACTACCGCTTTCACCGACCGGACAAGGACAATGAGTTATTCCGAGCTTCGCGCAAAGTACGGGCACGAGCCGGCAGTGATCGTCTTGCCAGTCGCTCAAGGAGACGGCTTATCTCCTACGCAGCCCGGAGAACGCACGGCGACTGATCGCCGCGATCGAACGTCTTGAGTCCGGGGGCGAGCCCCGCGAGTCGGCCGAATGAAACTGATCTGAGACGAGCTGGCGTGGGCGGAGGCACCTCAAGCACGGCTTCCAGGGCTACTGGTCGCGCCGTATCACCGACGAGGACCGGCTTGTCTACAAGCTCGCGGGCGACGAGATCCGCATCGCCGCCTGCCGCTACCACTACGAGCGGTCGTAGCTCCTCCACCTAAGTGGCTCATTTGGCATTTTCGCCCCACCTGAGTGGCTCAGGCGCGCCCAGAGGCCAAATGAGCCACTTAGGTGGCGAAAAAAGGGAGGCGTCAGCTGACGGGGTCGCGGAGGTCGCGGGCCTCGGGGGCGCTTATGCGGCGGGCGTCGGCGGCCTCGTCGTTGGGCTCGGACTGGGAGTCCCGCTCGGCCTGCACGCGGGCGGTGTAGACCTCGACCTCACGGGCGATGCGCTTGTCGTCCCAGCCCAGCACCCGGCCCATGAGCCGCGCGACCTGGTCGGCGCAGTCGACGCCGCGGTGCGGATATTCGATGGAGATCCGGGTCCGCCGGGTGAGCGCGTCCTCCAGGTGCAACGCGCCCTCGTGCGAAGCGGCGTAGACGATCTCCACCTGGAGGTAGTCGGGCGCGGCCGGCAGCGGACGCAGCAGGTCGGGCTCGCCGTCGGCGACGGCCAGCACCTCGTGCACCATCGAGCCGTACCGGTCGAGCAGGTGCCGCACGCGGTACGGGTGCAGCCCGTGCCGGGTGGCCAGCTGGTCGGCCTGGTTGACCAGGGCGTAGTAGCCGTCGGCGCCGAGCAGCGGCACCTTGTCGGTGATGGACGGCTGGAGCCGGCCGGTCAGGTCGGCGCCGGCCGCGTCCACGGCGTCGGCGGCCATCACCCGGTACGTCGTGTATTTGCCGCCGGCGATCGCCACCAGGCCCGGGGCGACCCGGGCGACGGCGTGCTCACGGGACAGCTTGGACGTGGACTCGCTCTCCCCGGCCAGCAGCGGCCGCAGCCCGGCGTACACGCCCTCGATGTCGTCGTGCGTGAGCGGCGTGGCCAGCACGGTGTTGACGTGGTCGAGGATGTAGTCGATGTCGGCCTTGGTGGCGGCCGGATGCGCGAGGTCGAGGTTCCAGTCGGTGTCGGTGGTGCCGACGATCCAGTGGTTGCGCCACGGGATCACGAACAGCACGGACTTCTCGGTGCGCAGGATCAGCCCGGACTCGGCGACGATCCGGTCCCGCGGCACGACGATGTGCACGCCCTTGCTGGCCCGCACCCGGAACCGGCCGCGGCTGCCGGACAGGCGCTGCAGCTCGTCGGTCCACACGCCGGTGCAGTTGATCACGGCGTTGGCCTTGACCTCGGTCTCCCGGCCGTCCTCGGCGTCGCGCACCCGCACGCCGGAGATCCGGTCGGCCTCCCGTAGGAAGCCGATGACCTGGGTGGACGTCCGCACCACGGCGCCGTAGTGGGCGGCGGTGCGGCCGACGGTCATGGTGTGGCGGGCGTCGTCGGCCTGCGCGTCGTAGTAGCGGATGCCACCGATCAGCGCGGACCGCTTGAGCGCCGGGAACATGCGCAGCGCGCCGGCCCGGGTCAGGTGCTTCTGCCCGGGCACCGAGCTGGCGCCGCCCATCGTGTCGTACATGAGCAGACCGGCCGCGGTGTACGGCCGCTCCCACACACGGTGGCTGAGCGGGTAGAGGAAGCTCACCGGCTTGACCAGGTGCGGGGCGATCCGGGTGAGCATCAGCTCCCGCTCCCGCAGCGCCTCGCGCACCAGCCCGAACTCCAGCTGCTCCAGGTAGCGCAGGCCGCCGTGGAAGAGCTTGCTGGATCGGCTGGACGTGCCCGAGGCCAGGTCACGGGCCTCGACCAGGGCCACCCGCAGGCCGCGCGTGGCCGCGTCCAGTGCCGTGCCGACGCCGACCACGCCGCCGCCGATCACCACCACGTCGAAGGTCTCCGAGCCGAGGCGCTGCCAGTCACGCTCCCGTTCCGGCACGCCCAGGCGGCCGGTCTCGGCCGAGCCGCGTGTCGGGGTCTCCGGTGCTGCTGCTGGTTTCCGGGTGGCCACGCCACTCGCCTCCCGCCTGTTGGCTGCCTGGCTTCCGACGGATCATCACGCTACCGGCTGCGGGCCCGTGGCGGGCAGTGGAGCGGTCCAGCCATGGACAGGCCCGGTACCGCTCAGTAACGTCCGATCTCCCGTTCCAACGGTGTAGACGGGCGTGGAGGTGGGTATGGGCTATGGCGCGATCTTCGTCTGGGAGACGATCGGCACCGCACTGCTGATCCTGCTGGGCACCGGTGTGGTGGCCAACGCGGTGCTGAAGAACACCAACGGCAACAACGGCGGCACGCTGTTCATCAATGTCGGCTGGGGCTTCGCGGTGTTCACCGGGGCCAGTGTCGCCAATCCGAGTGGCGCTCACCTCAATCCGGCGGTCACCCTCGGCCTGGCCATCGCCAAGAAGGTCAGCTGGGACAAGGTGCCCTTCTACTTCGCCGGCCAGATGGTCGGCGCGATCATCGGCGCGATGCTGTGCTGGGCCACGTACAAGCTCCAGTTCGACCGGCACGACGAGCCGCAGAACACGCTGGGCATCTTCTCCACCGCGCCACGCATCCCCGGCACCGTGTGGAACCTGGT
The DNA here is from genome assembly GCA_036403095.1 of Kutzneria sp. Taxonomy (GTDB): domain Bacteria; phylum Actinomycetota; class Actinomycetes; order Mycobacteriales; family Pseudonocardiaceae; genus Kutzneria. Next base: position 14,445 of record DASWRQ010000022.1, read on the forward strand.
CACCGAGATCATCGGCACCTTCGTGCTGCTGATCTGGATCCTGGAGAGCCCGACGATCAAGACCGGCGGCGACGGCATCCCGCAGTTCGGCAACTCGGCGCTGGGCTACGCCGGCGTCGCGTTCGTGGTGCTGGTCATCGGCACCTCGCTCGGCGGCCCGACCGGCTACGCCATCAACCCCGCCCGCGACCTGGGCCCACGCCTCGCGTACGCGTTCCTGATGCCGATCAAGGGCAAGGGCGACGGCAACTGGGGCTACTCCTGGGTGCCGGTCGTCGGCCCGCTGGTCGGCGGCGCGCTCGCGGCGCTGCTCGCGTTGGCCCTGCCCGCTTCCTGACGTCTGCGAAAGGCGAATTCATGTCCTCCTATGTGGCCGCCATCGACCAGGGCACGACGTCCACCCGCTGCATGATCTTCGACCACTCCGGCCGGGTGGTCGCGGTCGACCAGAAGGAGCACCGGCAGATCTTCCCCAAGGCCGGCTGGGTCGAGCACGACCCGCAAGAGGTGTGGTCCAACACCAGAGAGGTCGCCGCCGGCGCGGTGGCCAAGGCCGACCTGCACGTCAGCGACATCGCCGCGGTCGGCATCACCAACCAGCGCGAGACCGCCGTGGTGTGGGACCGGACCACCGGCAAGCCCGTGTACAACGCCATCGTCTGGCAGGACACCCGCACCCAGGCCATCGTCGACGACCTGTCCGGCGACATCGGCGCCGACCGGTACAAGGCCCGCACCGGGCTGCCGCTGGCCACCTACTTCTCGGGGCCCAAGATCCGTTGGATCCTCGACAACGTCGAGGGCGCACGGGAGAAGGCCGAGTCCGGCGACCTGATCTTCGGCAACATGGACACCTGGGTGCTGTGGAACATGACCGGCGGGGTCGACGGCGGCGTGCATGTCACCGACCCGACCAACGCGTCCCGGACCCTGCTGATGGACCTGGAGACCCTGGCCTGGGACGCCGAGATCGCCGCCGACATGGACATTCCGCTGTCCATGCTGCCGGAGATCCGGTCGTCCTCCGAGGAGTACGGCCACGTCCGGGAACGCGGGGCGCTGGCCGGCGTGCCCATCGCCGGCATCCTCGGCGACCAGCAGGCGGCGACGTTCGGCCAGGCGTGTCTCTCTCCCGGCGAGGCCAAGAACACCTACGGCACCGGCAACTTCGTGCTGCTCAACACCGGCACCGAGAAGGTGCTCAGCGAGAACGGCCTGCTCACCACCGTCTGCTACAAGATCGGCTCCGCCGACACCGTGTACGCGTTGGAGGGCTCCATCGCCGTCACGGGCTCGCTGGTGCAGTGGATCCGCGACAACCTCGGCATGATCGGCTCCGCCGCCGAGATCGAGGAGCACGCGCGTTCGGTCGAGGACAACGGCGGCTGCTACTTCGTGCCCGCCTTCTCCGGCCTGTTCGCCCCGTACTGGCGTTCCGACGCCCGCGGCGCCATCGTCGGCCTGACCCGCTTCGTCAACAAGGGGCACCTGGCCCGCGCCGTGCTGGAGGCGACCGCCTTCCAGACCCGCGAGGTCATCGACGCCATGAACGCCGACTCCGGCGTGCCCCTGACGTCGCTGAAGGTCGACGGCGGCATGGTCGTCAACGAGCTGCTCATGCAGTTCCAGTCCGACATCCTCGGCGTGCCGGTGATCCGGCCCGTTGTCGCCGAGACCACCGCCCTCGGCGCCGCCTACGCCGCCGGCCTGGCCGTCGGCTTCTGGAAGAGCGAGGACGACATCCGTCAGAACTGGGCCAAGGACAAGGAGTGGACCCCGGCCATGGACGACGACCGCCGAGCGTCCGAGTACGCCAACTGGAAGAAGGCCGTCACCAAGACCTTCGACTGGGTGGACTGAGCTGTTGTGGTGGGGGCCGGCCAACGGGCCGGTCCCCCATCGCCTCAGGCCCGGTCCAGCGTCGCGAACACGATGATGTTGTCCACGTAGCTGTGCGCCTTGCTGTCGAACGCCCCGCCACAGGTGATCACCCGCAGGTCCGCGGTGGAGGTGTCGCCGTAGACCGCGTCGGTCGGGAAGGCGTCCTTGGCGTCCCGCTCCACCTTCTGCACGGTGAACGTGGCCGTGCTGCCGTCCTGCCGGCCGACCGAGACCTTGTCGCCGGCGGCCAGCTCGTGCAGGCGGTAGAAGATGCCGGCCTGCTTGTTGCCGTCGACGTGGCCGAGGATGACCGCCGGTCCGATCTCGCCGGGCGTCGGCCCGAGTTTGTACCAGCCGGCCTGCATCGGCGTGCTCACCGGCGGCACCTCGATGGTCTGGTCGGCATTGAGTCCCAGCTGCACCAGCGACGAGTGCGCGCCGATCTTGGGGATGTCCACCGACACCGGCGTCGAGGCGGCCAGTGACGGCGGCGCGACCGCCGCGGGGCTGATGCTGGTCGTCGTGGCCGCGGCAGCGGTACTGGTGGTCACCGCCGGCGCGGACTGCGGCGGCGTCGTGCCGCACGCGCCGACCAGCAGGCCGGCCGCCAGCAGCACGCCGATCACGGTCTTCTTCATCGTCAAGCTCCCCATGTTTGGTCGCGCCGCCGTGGCTTTCGTGCACCCCTGCAAAACGAAAGCCGCGACGGCGCGACCGGCGATGGGCTGGCCATCACCGACCTGACGTAAACCGCCGCCCGACAGGTTGCGCGGTCCACGAAAATTCGTCCGGCGATGGCAGCGACATCGTCGCGAGCTACCGCTCAGGCACCGTGAACGTGGCGGTCACGGACTCGTTTCCACAGGTCAGCGTCAGCTTCTTGTAGGCGCCGGCGACGATGGCGGGCCGCAGCATCGCCTCGGCGTGCACCTGGGTCGCCGAGTCTTGGTGCACGCTGCCGAACAGCAGCTCGGGCGAGGAGAACACACCGTGGCCGCCCGGGCAGGCGCCGTAGGCCGTGTTCACGCCGGTGAACTGGAACGTGTTCACCCGACTCGGCTGACCGGCCGCGTCCACGTTGAGCTGCACCGACATGCCGTCGGACGCGAATGCGGCCGGCGACATGCCGATCACTGCGGCCGCGACCGCGGCACCGGCGATGACAGTCCTGACAACCATGCTGAACCCCATGTCGTTGTGCTGACCACAAGAAGACGTCGCCCGGTAGCCGGACGTTGCCTGGGTCACGGCAACCTTATGGGGGATTCGCACTTTTCCGGCCGGCCGAAGGCCGGCGACCACCGGATCCCTGGGATCCGTCACTCGAACACGGCCGCGGTGCCGCCGCCCCCGGTCTGTGCCCCAGGTAAGGGGCAACCTTCCGGGAGATACGCGCGTCGTCAGTCCAGGTCGTCGTGTCGCATCAGCTGGCGGCCCGCGTCGGTGATCGAGCCGGACAGCGACGGGTACACGGAGAACGTGTGGGCCAGGTGCTCGACCGTGAGCTGGTTCTGCACGGCCAGCGCGATCGGCAGGATCAGCTCGCTGGCCGACGGGGCCACCACGACGCCGCCGATGACCACACCGGTGGCCGGGCGGCAGAACAGCTTCACGAAGCCGCGGCGCAAACCCTCCATCTTGGCCCGCGGGTTGGTGGCCAGCGGCAGCATGATCGTGCGGGCCGGCACCTCGCCCGAGTCGATGGCCTGCTGGCTGATGCCGACGGTGGCGATCTCCGGGTTGGTGAACACGTTGGCGGCGACGGTCTTGAGCCGGATGGGCTGCACGCCCTCGCCCAGCGCGTGCCACATCGCGATGCGGCCCTGCATGGCGGCCACCGAGGCCAGCATCAGCACCCCGGTGCAGTCGCCGGCCGCGTAGACGCCGCTGACCGAGGTGCGGGACACCCGGTCCACCGGGATGAAGCCGCCCTTGCCGGCCTCGATGCCGATCCGGTCCAGGCCGATGTCGGCGGTGTTGGGCACCGAGCCGACGGTCATCAGGGCGTGGCTTCCCTCGACCGTGCGACCGTCCTCCAGGTAGACCTTGACGCCCTTCTCGGTCCGCTCGACCCGGGAGGCGCGGCCGTGCTTGGCCATCTCGCTGCCCCGCTCGGTGAACACGTCCTCCAGCACGGCGGCCGCGTCGGCGTCCTCGTGCGGCAGCACGCGGTCCCGGCTGGACACCAGCGTGACCTTGACGCCGATCTCGGTGTAGGCCGAGGCGAACTCGGCGCCGGTGACGCCGGAGCCGATCACGATCAGGTGCTCGGGCAGCTCGGTGAGGTCGTAGATCTGCCGCCAGTCCAGGATGCGCTCGCCGTCGGGCACGGCGCCGGGCAGCACGCGCGGCGTCGCGCCGGTGGCGATCAACACAACATCGGCCGGCAGCACCTCGGTGCCGCCGTCGGCGCTGTGGGCGATGACACGGTGCTGGGCCAGGCCAGTCGCGTCGTCGCAGAAGCGGGCGGTGCCGGTGATGATGCGCACACCCTCGCGCTGGAGCTTGGCCCGCACGTCCGCGGACTGCGCCAGCGCCAGGCCCTTCACCCGGCCGTGCACCACCGGCACGTCCACGGCCGCTTCCGAGTTCTCGGTGCGAATGCCCAGCTCACCGGCGTTGCGGAAGGCCGAGCGGGCCCCCGCGGAGGCGATGTAGGTCTTGGACGGCACGCAGTCGTAGAGCACGCACGCGCCACCCAGGCCGTCCCGCTCGACCACGGTCACGTCGGCCCCGTGCGGCGCGGCGACCAGCGCCGCCTCGTAGCCGGCCGGGCCACCGCCCATGATCACGATCCGGGTCACCGGGTTCCTCCAAGCACAGCTTTCCGCGGGCGTCTAGAACTTACATCCTCACGCGCCGACCGCTCGGCGTCCCGACCCCTGATCAGATCGGTCGCTAGGCTGTCGGGCGTGCCGCTCTACGCCGCGTACGGCTCCAACATGGATCCGAACCAGATGATGGAGCGAGCCCCGCACTCCCCGATGGCGGGGACCGGGTGGCTCGCCGGTTGGCGCCTGTCGTTCGGCGGCGAGGACCTCGGCTGGGAGGGCTCGCTGGCGACCATCGTCGAGGAGCCCGACTCGCAGGTCTTCGTCGTGCTCTACGACGTCAGCCCCCGGGACGAGGCCCGCCTGGACCGGTGGGAGGGCTCGCTCGGCCTCTACAAGAAGATCAGGCTGCGGGCCCAGACCCTGGAGGGCACCGTGGTCGCCTGGCTGTACGTCCTCGACGCCTACGAGGGCGGCCTCCCCTCGGCCCGTTACCTCGGCGTGGTCGCCGACGCCGCCGAGGCCGCCGGCGCCCCCGACGACTACGTCAACGACCTCCGCACCCGCCCCTGCCGGGGAATAACCGGCTGACCCGACATCCGCGAGTCACGCTCAGCGTCATAGCGAATGTAGGTTTCAGGCAGACAGCCTGCGGGCCCGCAATGCTTCGCGCACCGCGCTGACCAGCCGCGATGGGGCCATGAGGTCGTCGATCGTGGCATGAATGACGATCCAACCACGGCTGGTGAGGTCCTCGTCTCGGAGACGGTCGCGCTCCCGGCGCTCGGCATGGGCGGCGTAGCCGTCGTACTCGACTGCGATGCGGGCCTCGGGCCAGGCGAAGTCGAGGCGGTAGAGCTCGCGCCCGTCGATCGTGGTTATCGAGTGCTGCGGAATCGGCACGGGCAGCTCGCGGTCGTAGAACATCAGCAGCAAATGGCTCTCGAACGGCGACTCCGGCAATCCGGTGGCGAGGTCGAGCAGCACTCGCGCTTGCCTTGTGCCTCGATTGTCCGCGCGGGCACAAATCGCTTCGAAGACCACATCCCGAAAACTCGGTCGCTGCGCGTCAGGAAGGCCCGCCAACATCTGGTCGGCGCAGGCCAGCGCAGTCGGACGTCGCGCGCGACAGAGCAGGTCGGCCAGCATCAGTTCTGGGGCGAGCAACCGCAGGCTGTCGATTTCGGCGACGTCGTCCTCGGCGAAGACGCCGTTGTGGACGACGACTCCCGGAACCCGCGCAATGCGTCGGGCATAGGGCACGAGAATGTCGATCGGCGCGAAATCGGCGGCGGTGCAGCCGTACATCCGCGCAGCGGTGTGTCTGGTCAGAACCGCGCGTTCACCGGCGAGCAGCAATGCGGCCGCCGCCCGAGTGCGGAATTGGGTCGTCAGCTCCCGACGCACCAGAACGTGCTTGTGGAAGCTGACCAGTCGGCCCTGTGCGAGTGCCGTGAGCGTGGAGTAGCGGCCGATGGCGGCGACGACGTCGCGCCGCCGATAGGCACCGTGGAGTCCGTTCGGTAGTTCTGTCACGGATCCACGGTGCCGCTGACGGCGCACCGTCCGAAACCCCACTCCACAGACTGTGGATAACTCAGCCAGGTTGTGGATAACTGCCGGAAACCTACATTCGGTGTGACGCTAAGCGTGACTCGCGGTTAGGCGAGGGCGGTTAGTGCTGCGTGGACCAGGACCCTCACACCTACCAGGAGGGCGCGTTCGTCGAGGACGAAGGTGGGCTGGTGGAGGTCGGATTGGGGGCCGGTGCCGGACCAGACGCCGAGGCGGGCGAAGGAGCCTGCGATGTGCTCCAGGTACCAGCCGAAGTCCTCGCCGCCGGAAGACTGCTCGGTGCCGGCCAGGGCGTCCTCGCCCAGCGCCGCCTCGATGCCGGCCCGCAGCACGGCGGTGCTCTCGGCCTCGTTGACCACGGGCGGCACGCCGCGGCGGTGCTCCAGCTCGAAGCCGACGCCGGTGGGCCACAGCAGGGACTGCACGAGGTCCTTGACCAGCGGCTCGAGCTCGTTCCACACGTGGTGGTCGCCGGTGCGGAGGGTGCCGCGCAGCAGGCCGTCCTGCGGCACGGCGTTGGCGGCCTGCCCGGCGTGCACGGCACCCCAGGTCAGCACGGTCCCGGACCGCGGGTCGACGCGCCGGTTGAGCAGCGCCGGCAGTCCGGTGATCACACTGCCCAGCGCGTGCACGAGGTCGGCGGTCAGGTGCGGTCGGGAGGTGTGCCCGCCGGGGGACGTGAGCCGCAGCTCGAGCATGTCGGCGGCGGAGGTGATGGCGCCGACCCGGGTGCCGACGCGGCCGACCTCCAGCCGCGGGTCGCAGTGCAGGCCGAAGATCCGGTCCACGCCGTCGAGACCGCCGGCGGCGATGACGTCCAGCGCGCCGCCGGGCATGGACTCCTCGGCCGGCTGGAAGATCAGCCGCACCCGGCCGGGCAGCTCGGGCGCCGACGCCAGCGCCATGGCCGCGCCGAGCAGCACGGCGGTGTGGGCGTCATGCCCGCACGCGTGGCAGGCGCCCTCGTTGGTGGACGTGAACGGCAGGCCGGTGTTCTCCTGCAACGGCAGCGCGTCGATGTCGGCCCGCAGGGCCACGCAGCGCTCGCCGGCGCCGATGTCGCAGATCAGGCCGGTGCCGCCGGGCAGCACCGTGGGGTGCAGGCCGACGGAACGGAGCACCTCGGCCACCAGCTCGGTGGTGTCGTGCTCCTGCCGGGACAGCTCCGGGTGGGCATGGATGTGTCGCCGCCACGCCACGACGTCGGCCGCACCCGATGTCAGCCATTCGTCGAGCCAGGCCGGGCCGCGCCCGGCGCCAAGGTCCGCCACGTCGGACATGCTGACCCCGGAATCGGTGATCAGCACGTCGGACTGTCCGTCGTGCCGGCGGCCGTCGCCCTCCCTGGGCAGTTCCGGCCGCGAGTCCAGCACGGTCACGCCGCACCTCCAGCGCGGGCCACGCGGTGTCCGACACCGGCCAGCAACCGTTCCCGCTGTGTGGGATCGGTCGCCGCGGCCACCGCCGTCCACGCCAGAGCGAGTGCGCCGTCCAATACGGCACGGTCCCCGCTCGGGGTGGCACAGGCGGCGGCGAACTCCGGCTGGTGGTTCACCGCGTCTCCGCAGTCGATCGCAATTGATGGATGGATACCGGGCAGCGCTCGGGTGACGTTGCCCATGTCGGTGCTGCCGGTCAGGCGAAGCAGCTCGTCTTCATGACTCATCGGCGCGCGGCCGAGTTCCGTCACGGCCTCGCGGTACGCGGAGGCCAGCCAGGGGTCCGGCGCCAGCTCGGTGTACTCCGCCGAGATCTGCCTGACCTCGTGCGTGCACCCGGTGCCGACGGCGCCGGCGGTGAAGCAGCCCTGGATCCGGTGGACCAGGCGCTGCAGTGACTCGCGGTCGGCCGCACGCAGGTAGAACTGACCGGCGGCCGTCGCCGGAACGATGTTCGGGGCGGCGCCGCCGTGCGTCACGATGCCGTGCACCATCTGCTTGCGCTCCAAGTGCTGCCTGGCCAGGCCGATCGCGACCTGCGCGATGGTCAGCGCGTCGGCCGCGTTCACGCCCAGCTCCGGGGCGGCGGCCGCGTGCGAGGCCCGGCCGGTGTACTCGACCTCGAGGTCGACGATGGCCAGCGAGGGCGAGGCGACCGCCTCGTACGGCGCGGGGTGCACCATCATCGCCAACCCGACGCCGTCGAACACCCCGCGTTCCAGCAGTTGGACCTTCCCCCCGCCGGACTCCTCGGCTGGGGTGCCCACCAATTTGACCGTCACACCTAGATCGTCCGCCACATCGCGCAGCGCGAGGGCCGCGCCGGCCGACGCGGCGGCGATGATGTTATGTCCGCAGGCGTGGCCGACCTCGGGCAGCGCGTCGTACTCGGCGCACAGGCCGACGACCAGTTCGCCGGAGCCGAAGGTGGCGGTGAAGGCGGTGTCGAGGCCGGCGACTCCCCGCTCGACCTGGAAGCCCTCGCGCTCGACCAGGTCGGCGACCTTGGCGGCGCTGCGGTGCTCGCGGTAGGCCAGTTCGGGCTCGGCGTGGATGCTTCGGGAGAGGCTCACCAGGGCGTCCGCGTACCGCTCAACGGATGAACGGCAGGTCGCCTTGGGGTGGCTCACCTTGTTCATCCTGCACCAAGCGTGCTGGTGGCTCGCTCGAGTTTCGCCCTTCCAGGGCCAGCCGGCACCCACATTGCGACGAACGGCGCAACCCGTGAGAGAAAATTATGCCAGGGTGTAGCCGGTCCGCGGCTCATGATCATGAAATCGTCTGCGGACGGTCCGTCTCTCACATCGTGAGAAAGACGATCAGCTGGCCTTCTGCCGCTTCTTCCGCACCCGGCGGCCGTACCAGACGATGCCGAACAGCACGACCACGATCACAAAGAGGATCACGCGCTGCCGGGCGTCGTCGCTGAGGCTCTGGTTCTGCGGCGGGTTCAGCGACGGCCCGGGCGGCGGTGTGCCGGTCTGCGCCCAGGCCGGACCGGCGAACAGCACGCCGAACACCAGCATGGCGACGAACGCGGTCAGCCGGGCCATGAACCGCCTCCTCCTGTTGATCACTAGCCTACGTGGCCGTGGATCTGGGCGACAGCCGCCGTGTAGGCGGCGCGCACGGCCTCGCCGCCCTCGGTTCGCCCGATCGCCTCGGCGCGCACCGGCCAGTCCGGTGCTTTCGGCGCACCGGACAACGCCCACGCGGCCTGTCGCGCCGCGCCCAGCGCCACGTACTCGGCCGGTTCCGGCACCTCGAGCGGCGCGTCGAACAGCCCGGACGCCACCGCCTGCACCGCGGCCGACCGCGCCGCGCCGCCGATCAGCAGCACCCGCCGAGCCTGCACGCCGACCCGGCGCAGCTCGGCCAGCCCGTCGGCCAGCCCGCACAGCATGCCCTCGACCGCCGACCGGGCCACGTTCTCCGGCGTGAGGTTGCCGCGCCGGATCCCGGTCAGGGTGCCCGACGCGGCCGGCAGGTTGGGCGTCCGCTCGCCGTCCAGATAGGGCACGAACACCAGGCCGCCCGAGCCCGGTTCGGCCCGTAGCGCCAGTTCGTCGAGTCCGGCGAGGTCGGTGCCCAGCAGCGCGGCCGTCGTGGTCAGCACCCGGGCGGCGTTGAGCGTGCAGACCAGCGGCAGGTAATGGCCGGTCGCGTCGCAGAAACCGGCGACGAAGCCGGTCGGGTCGGCGGTGCCCTCGGCCGTGACGGCGAAGACCGTGCCGGAGGTGCCGAGCGAGACGACGACGTCGCCAGGTCCCGCGTCGAGTGCGAGGGCCGCGCCCATGTTGTCCCCCGTGCCGGCGGCGACCAGGGCGCCGTCCTTGGTGCGCCCGCCGACCTCGGCCGGGCCCAGCAACCGGGGCAGCTCGGGCGTGCGGCCGCCGAAGGCGTCAGCGAGCAGATCGGGCAGCCATTCGCCGGTACGGGGCGAGAAGTAGCCGGTGCCGGATGCGTCGCCGCGGTCGGTCGCGGGCTCCGTTCCCGGCTCGGACAGCGTCCAGCTCACCCAGTCGTGCGGCAGCATCACGCGGTCCACCCGGTCCGCGGCCGCCGGCTCGTGCTCGGCCAGCCAGGCGAGCTTGGTCACGGTGAAGCTCGGCACCGGGACCGAGCCGGTCAGCTCGGCCAGTCGCTCGGGACCGTGGTTGGCCACGAACTGCTCGGTTTCGGCCGCCGACCTGGTGTCGTTCCACAGCAGCGCCGGGCGAACCGGCTCGCCGTCGGCGTCCACGGTGACCAGGCCGTGCTGCTGGCCGGCGACCGCGATCGCGGCGATCGGTCCCGGCGCGTTCTCCCGGGCCTGTGCCACGGCACGGGTGCAGGACACCTGCCACGCCCGCGGATCGACCTCCGTGCCCTCGGGATGCGGCGAGCGCCCCTCGCCCAGCACCCGGCCGGTCTCGGCCTCGACCACCAGCGCTTTTGTCGACTGCGTCGAGGAGTCGACACCGATCACCAAGGTCACGGCGTCGATCCAACCCGAGCCGCGGCCGGCGCGAAAGGCTTCAGCGCCGCTCGCCGCCGTACACCGAGGCCGCGATCGCCGACTCCACGGCCGTGAGCACCTCGGTCGCCGCCGGCGGCATCGGCTTGGCCGCACGATCCAGCCACGCTCGCAGCATGCGCCGGTCCAACTGCGGCTCGCACAGGTCGTCCAGGCCAAGGTGCCAGGCCAGCAGAGCCAGGCTCACGTTGTAGACGTCCGGCCGGCTGGGGCCCAGCACCGCGGCCCTGATCTCGGCCCGGCCGCCCGCCGCGACCAGCAGGTCCACCGGCGGATAGCGGTGGCCGCGGCGAAGCAGCCCACGGTCGGCGACCCGGGTGATCAGGCCCCCGTCGGCGAGTTGGCCCACGACCATGTCGACCACCGCCGGCCGCAGATGGTCGAGCCACTCCCGGATCGGGTATCCGGTCGGCTCGGCGGCGATCTCGGCCAGCACATCGGCGGACGCCCGGTCACCGCGCCCGTGTTTTCCGGTGGCCGTCGGGCATCCGCCGTTGACCGAGATACGCCCGGTGAACAATAGGTCGCACATAATTGCGCCGGACAAACATATCTCCAACGGGGCCCGCGCCACCTGCGGCTTTCCCGTGAACTCGTCGTGCGCGAGGAAGAAGAGCGCCTCTACCAGCGGCAGACGAGAGTTCACATGGACCACGTGCCGGAAAACTAGCGGCTGCGGGAACCGCTGTCGAATGGCTAGGATCGACCGCCAATGGTGGGATGACTCCTGGGGGAGCAAAAGGTGGCCACTCGTACGCCGCTGCGTGAACGCGGCCTTGCCCGACCTCGGCTCGGTGTCGCGCAAATTCTCTTCTTCGTCGTCGCCGCGTCCGGACCGCTGTACGCGATCGCCGGCGGCGTCACCGCGACCTACGCGGTGACCGGGGTCGTCGGCGTGCCGCTGTCCTTCGTGCTGCTGGCGCCGGTGCTCGCGTTGTTCGCCGTCGGATACGCCGCGATGAGCCGGCACATCACCGGCGCCGGCGCGTTCTACCCGTACGTGGTCAACGGGTTGGGCCGGCCGGCGGGTGTGGCGATCTCGTTCGTGGCGCTCGTCGCCTACAACGCGATCCAGATCAGCGTGTACGGCCTGTTCGGCTGGTCGCTGTCGAGCTGGCTCAACCCGCTGCTCGGGCTGGACACGCCGTGGTGGCTGTGGGGGCTGGCGATCGCCCTGGTCATCGGCACGCTGGGCGTGCTGCGGGTGGACATCAACGCCAAGGTGCTCGGCGTCGTGCTGCTGCTGGAGTGCGCGGTGATCGTCGTGACCGACCTGGCGCTGCTGGGTTCGCCGGACGGCGGCGGCGCCCCGTCGCTCGTGCCACTCGCGCCGAGCAGCCTGTTCACCACCGGTGTCGGCGCCGTGTTCGCCTTCTCCGTGGCCGTGTTCACCGGCTTCGAGGGGGCGGCGTCGTACAGCGAGGAGGTTCGGGATCCGCGGCGGACCGTCGCCCGCGCGACGTACCTCGCGGTGGCGTTGACCGCCGTGCTGTACACGCTGTCGGCGCTGGCCATGGCCGACGCCGTAGGGCCGGCCAACGTCGTCGGCGCGGCCCAGGCCCAGGGACCCGGCCTGTTGTTCGGCCTGAATGCCCAGCGGCTCGGCAGCGTGTTCTCCGACGTCTCCTATGTCCTTTTCCTCACCAGTCAATTCGCGTCGCTGCTGAGCTTCCACAACGCGATCGCCCGCTACTTCTTCGCATTGGGACGGGAAGGCGTGTTGCCTGAGGCGTTGGCCCGCACCAATCGCCGCACCGGGGCGCCCGCCGCCGGTTCTCTGCTGCAAACCGCGCTCGGTCTGATCGTGGTCGCCGTGTTCGCGATCGCCGGCCGGGACCCGTTCACCGAATTGTTCAGCTGGCTCGGCACCATGGCCTCGACCGGCGTGGTTTTTGTGCTGGCGGCGGTGTCCGTGTCGGTCATCGGCTTCTTCCGCAAGCGCGAGCACGACGAGCCGGCATGGCGGCACACCATCGCCCCGGCGCTGGCCGCCGTGGCGCTGCTGGTGATTCTCGGGCTCATTCTGTGGAACTACGACGTGCTGCTCGGCACCGCCGGGGATTCGCCGCTGCGCTGGGTCCTGCCCGGGATCCTGTTGCTGGCCGCGGTGATCGGCCTCGTGCGCGGTTCCGTGCTGCGCAGCCGCAAGCCCGAGGTGTACGCCGGCATCGGAAAGGCGCAGTGATGGACGACGTCGTGCGGCCCGCTTCACGGTCCGAAGTGGACATAGTCGCGCGCGTCCTCGCCGCGGCGTTCCAGGACGATCCCGTGAGCAAGTGGGTGTTCCCGGGCGAAGAACACCGGCTCGAGGCGCAGCCGGTGTTCTTCAAGGCGTTCACCGAGGCCGCCTTCGCCGACGGCGAGGTGTACCTGGCCCACGACCACTCCGCCGCGTCACTGTGGTTCCGCACCGACGGCGGCGAGAGCCCCGAGGAGTTCATGGCGCGGTTCGCCGCCCTCGACGAGGACGACATGCAGCGGTTTGCCGTCCTCAGTGAACTGATGGCCGCGCACTCGAACCACCACGAGCCGCACCTGCACTGGCAGTTCTGCGGGCTTCTGCCTGCCGCGCAACGAAAAGGGCTCGGCAGCGCGATCGCCCGCCAGCACTTCCGGCGACTTGACGCCAAGGGTGTGGCCTGCGCGGGCGAGGCCAGCTCCGCCGACAGCGCCCGGCTGTGGCGGCGGCACGGCTTCGTCGACAGCGGCGAGCCGTTCGCCCCGCCCGGCGGCCCCATGATGTACCCGATCTGGCGGGCGCCCCGGGGTTAGCGCAGGGGAATCAGCGCAGGGCCGCTAGGGTTCGTTCGCGGTCGCCGGCCACGCTGACCACCAGTTCGGTCAC
>DASWRQ010000023.1:0-6423 GCA_036403095.1 Kutzneria sp.
CCATCTCCGTCTCCATCTCCGTCTCTTGAGCTTCAAGAAGGCCTCATCGGAACTGATCACGGTAGCTCCCGGGTCCAAGGGGGGAGCCGTTCCATCAATGCGGGACATGGATTGTCATCGGCACGAGCGTGCGCCGGTCGGCCCCTCGACATACGTGACGCGGCGTGACGGCGCACCGCCGGCCGCTGGCCGGACGGCGGCAGATCCGTACGCTGGGTGATCTTCAAGTACCTCGGTTGCCGGTGCGCTTCCTCCCCCGGCCGGGTGCTGGTCTGAGCAGGAGAGCTAGCCAATAGTCGTATACGCCTATACGGTGGGCGGCATGCCGCTGGACGCCACCCGCAACAGCCTCGTGCTCCCGATCCTCGGCCTACTTGTCGAGCAACCCGCCCACGCCTACGAGGTCACCGCACGTCTTGAAACCCGCTACCCGCACCTCAAAATCCGGCGCAGCAGCGTGGTCACGCTCCTGAATTCGCTGGCCGACAGCAGTCTTCTCCTTGCCAGTACCCCGGAAAGCGTCGCCAACCGCCCCGCGCGAACCACCTACCGGCCCACCGATGCCGGGATCGGACTGTTCCGTTCACGCGTCCGCGAAGCGCTGGCCGAGACCGCGCCCGCCTCGGCCGACTTCCTTACCGCCGTGGCGTACCTGGGAATCCTGCCCACCGCCGAGGCGATCGCCGTCTTGCGCGCTCGCGTTGAGCGCCTGCGGCACGAGACGCCGGTGATACCACCCGGCCTGCCCGAAATCCAGATGATCGAGGTCCACTACTGGCTGCGCGTGCTGGCCACCGAGATCACCTGGTTGACCGAAACCGCCGACCGGCTCGCCGGCGGAGACCTGGAGGTACTCGCATGAAGTTCGGCATCTACGTCGGCAGCCGCGCCGGAGCCACCTGCGCCGGTCCCGCCGACCCACTTCGCATCGGCCCGCTGGTCGACGAACTGTCCGGCGGACGCCCCTTCGTGATCCGCGAGTACGTCCACTGGTGCGGCGGCAACACTGCCCTGGAAGAGGAGATCGGCGCCTCCGGCGACCTCGACCACCTGACCATGCCCGACGACTGGTACGTCACCGGCGGCCGCGAACTGGATCTCGTGCTCAGCTACCTGCCCCCGGTCGCCGACCTCGACGGCTGGCTCGACTTCATCGAACGCGCCCTCGACCGCTACGGCCACCTCGTCAGATACCTACAGGTCACCCTCGAGGCGAACTTTCCCATCCCGCACATCGACGGCAGCTCACCCGGCGTGATCGCCGCCCTCACCCAAGGGCTGCCCTACGCGCGCACCCGCGTCCGCGACGGCGTCCAGGTCGGCTTCTCACTCGCCGAACCCGCCGAATGGCTCGGCGGCGACGAACAATTCTGGAAAGACCTCATCTCCTTGCCGTACGCCGCATTCGCCGCACACGTGGACTACGCGGGACTCGGCCTCTATCCCGACGGCTTTTCACCCTACGACGACGTCAACGCCGCCACCCTGCACGCCGTGAACCACCTCCGGGACCGCCTCGCCGAGGCTCACTTCCCAGCCGACCTCCCGATCCACATTGCTGAGGCCGGCAGCCCAAGCGGCGCGCACCGCACACCCGCCGGCCAGGTTTCCTCACTGACCGCGCTGATCGACGCGTCCGCCGCCGCCGGCGCGGCTCAGTTCGAGCTCTTCGCCCTCTCTGACGCCGACTCCGCCTCCGACGCCCCGCTCGGCACCTTCGGCCTCTGCACCAGTGACTACACCCTTAAGCCGGCCTACGAGACCTACCGGTCCCGCACCAAGCTAGAAGATCAAACTCGAGAATTCCTGCCGTAACCCGGTACACGCACATCGGATCCGTAAACTGGATCATCCTCTGCTCGGCATGAACCGGCGGGCTCTGCTGGAGATCGAGGGGGACACGTACGGCTTCGATGTTGGCCCACCGGTGAACGAAATCGCGCTGCCGGACGGCATCACAGAGCTTGCCGACATAGCCCGATCGGGTACGGATCGACGGCTGCGGACAGCGGTCCTCTGGTCCTCCCTCCGGTCATCGGCCAACCGTGGCCGTCGCAGGGACGGCAGCACTTGCATACTTGCCGGCGAGGGTCACGATGAAGCCATGGTCATTATCGCCGTAGTGCTCCTGATCTTCATCGGCCTGATCGTGCTCACCAGGGTGCGAGGAGGCTCCACCCGCCGCGGCGGCGGCGGTTTCCTGGACGGCGGCACCCCCGGCGACGGCGCGCAGCCGGGCCCGCACCACCACAATCACCACCACGACGGCGGCAGCTGGGGCGGCCACCACGGCGGCTTCGACGGCGGGGGCGGCGGACATCACTGAGAACGCCGGCGTCAGGCCGGAACACGGCGTGGGCCGCCAGCGTCGGCGGCCAGATACCCGCCGTGCACGACCGGACCATCAGCGCGCGACCTGGCCCCACCGTGCACCACCATTCGCCCAGCGCACACCACCAAACCGCAATGTGCGCGACCAGGCCCGCGACCGCACGACCGGGCCCGTAGCGCAGGCGACATGCACGACCAGCCCGGCAGCGCCGCAACCCACGCCGACGACACGGGCCAGCGCGCCGGACGACCCCGGTACCTCGTTGCCGACAGTGGCCGCGATCCGGAGTATCCGCTTCTCGGCTATGAGCGGGAGCCCCCTTGCGTGGCGCTAACCGAACGTGACGGCCGCGCCGGCCGCCGAGCACGATCGGCGGCACATGAGCGCATCCACAGGCTCCGCCTGCCGACTGTTTCTGTCCTTGGGTGAGCCGGTGGCGGCACCCGGCGCCGCACACGGCTGGGTCCAGATCACCAGCCGGACCCTGCCGGACAGCGGCGTCGCCGTCGTCAGCAACACCGGTCCGGTGGTGCCCAAGTACGAGATCCCCGGCATCTTCGCACCGTTCCGCCGGCTCGATGGCGACCGGCTCGCCACCACACCCGGCGCCGGCCTCGGACTGTCGATTGTGCAGGCCGTAACGCGGGCGCACGGCGGCGAAGTACACGCCGAACCACGCGAAGGCGGCGGACTCATCGTCACGGTCACCCTGCCCGGCGCCGGAAGCCCCCAGCGATGCTGATGATGGCGAGCTCGGCCTGGTGTTCACGGACATCGGCGTAGAGCGGACCGCACCGGCCTGGCTGGCACCTGCCCGTACAGCTTGGTCTCATAGTTGCCCCGGAGCAGCCGACCGGGGCAACCTCCGGGGCGGCGGAGGCGATCTGAGGTCTATGACTAAAGGACTCCCCTGCCCAGACGTCCTTCCTGATCGACGACACCGCCCTCGACGTGAGCTGACGAATCCGTTCGATTCGGGTCACTGACGAGCGTGCCGGCCGGAGGCGGCCGGCACGCTGTGCCCTACCTCGACCACGAGGGTGGCCAGAGCCGTGGTGATCGGTACCGAGGCCACCAGCCCGATCGTGCCGACGGCGCTGCGGATGATTTCCTCGCCGATGAACTCGCTGGTCAGCAGGTCGCCGACCGGGCCGTTGTTCGCGGCGATGAGCAGAAGCAGGGGCAGTGAGGTCCCGGCATACGCGAGGACGATGGTGTTGACCGCCGCGGCCACGTGAGCCTGCCCGACGCGGGTGGCGGCCCGGTAGAGGCCCCAGCGGGAGGTGTGTCCGGCGGCCATTTCGGCGACGGTGACGGCCTGGCCGACGGTGATGTCGATGAGCACGCCGAGGCCGCCGATGACGATGCCGGCCAGCAGCAGGCCGCGCAGGTCGATGCCGTGGAAGGTGCCCGAGAGGCTGGACGTGTCGTCGTCGCCGACGCCGCTCAGGTGCATGGCGGCGGTGAAGCCGAAGCCGAGCAGACCGGTCAGCACGAGACTGGCCAGGGTGCCCGCCACCGCGACCGACGTGACCACCGATACGCCTTGAGTGAGGTACATCGCGGCGAACATGATGGCCGACGCGCCGACCACGGCGACCAGCAGCGGCGACTCGCCGTGCAGGATGGCCGGCAGCACGAAGAACAGCAGGATCGCGAAGCTGACGGCCAGCCCGGCCAACGAGGTCAGGCCACGCCAGCGCCCGAAGGCCACGATCGCGGCCAGGGTCAGCGCGATCAGCCACAGCAGCGGCACCGATCGCTGGGCGTCGGTGACCGAGTACGCCGAGCCACCGGGCACCGCGCCGGGGAGGTAGAGCAGGACGACCTTGCCTCCGGGACGCAGTTCGACGGCGCCCGGGCCTTGCGGCACATCCACCGTCTGAGTGGTGCCCGCGCCGGGGCCGTCGGTGATCCGTACGGTCGCGGTCCGCGCCGAGACGGTGTCGACCGTGCCCAGGGCTCGCTGGCCGCCGCTGGTGTCCGGAACCGGGGTGATCCGGCCGGGCCACAGCACGATCAGCGCGACGAGCGTCGCGAGGGCGCACGGGATGAGCACGGCAGTAACGACACGGCGAGTGTGCCGGGAGGCGGCCGGCGGCGCGCCGTGATGAGTCACCCGACGAACCTAGCGCCTCAGTCGTACGGGTCCTGTGGGGTGGGAATCTCCTGCCAGGAGGTAACCGCCAGGTACGGGATCTTGGCCTTGTTGATCGGGTCGGAGCCGGTCTGGCTGGAGTAGGTGCCCTCGGCCTGGATCCAGGTGCCCGCGGCCAGGCCGGTCGGCGCCTTACCGGCAAGGCCCACCTTGACCGGCCGCCCGTCGGCGGCGCAGCAGGTCAGCACGATCCGCGCCAGTACCGGCTGCCCGCCCGGCCCCGGGGTCACGAAGCCGAACATCTGCACGGTGCGCCCGGTCAGGCTGCGGCCGCTGTCGTAGATGGACCGCGCCGAGTAGTCGAGCAGCGTGACCGGGACCGGATTTCCGGCCGGCAGGGGCGGATAGTCCGATTCCGAGGACACCACGATGGTCCCGGCCTTGCCGGCGGCGAACGCGCTCAGCGCCGGCGGGGACAACGTCAGCAACACCAGCGCGGGCAGCAGCAGCAACCACCCGACGCCGGGCTCGTGCGAGTGGCCGTGCCCGTCGTCGTGATGGCGGCGGCCGCGGATTTCGTACCACAGCGTCAGCACGGCCATGATCACAAGGAACGCTCCGGCCAATAGCAGGAGCGGCCGCAGGCCGTGCTTCACGTAGCGCTGGTAGGAGCCGGTGATGGCGATGCGCAGGATCGCCCCGCCAAGCAGCAGCATCAGGACGGACTGGATGCGCCGGTTCACAGCAGCACCGTCCCGACCGCCGAGCCGATGACGATCGCCATGAGCAGTGTGGCCGGGGCGAACCGCCACGCGAACCGGCGACCGAAGACGCCGGACTGCATGGCGATCAGCTTCAGGTCGACCATCGGGCCGACGACCAGGAACACCAGCCGGGCGGTCAGCGAGAACGTCGACAGCGACGCCGCCACGAAGGCGTCGGCCTCGCTGCAGATCGACAGCAGGACGGCCAGCAGCGCCAGCGCGATCACGGCCAGCACCGCCTTGTCGGCCAGCGACTGCAGAAAGGCTTGCGGCACGGTGACGTTGATGGTGGCCGCGGCGGCCGCGCCGATCACCAGGAAGCCACCGGCGTGCATGACGTCGTGCCGGCAGGCGGCCACGAACGCCTGGAACCGCGGCATACCGTCGTACTCCGGCCGGTGCGGCAGCTTGATCCACTCCTCTTTGCCGAGGCGCAGCCAGAGCCAGCCCATCAGCACGGCGACGATGAAGCTGGCGCCGGCCCGGCCGACCACCATCGCCGGGTTCTTCGGGAAGGCGATCGCGGTGGCGGTCAGCACGACCGGGTTGATGGCCGGCGCGGCCAGCAGGAACGCGATCGCGGCGGCCGGAGTCACGCCCCGCCGGACCAGGGCGCCGGCGATCGGTACGCTGCCGCACTCGCAGCCGGGCAGCACCACTCCGGCCAGTCCGGCCGCGGGCACCGCGAGCACCGGATGCCGGGGCAGCGCACGGGCCCAGAACGCCCGCGGCACGTAGACCGCGATCGCGGCCGACAGCAGCACGCCCAGCACCAGGAACGGTGTGGCCTGCACCAGCACCGACACGAACACCGTCATCCACGTCGACAGCCGCGGGTTGGAGATCAACGAGGCCAGCGGGCCACGCACGAAGACGAGCAGCACCAGAACGGCGGCCAGGATCTCCACCGCACGGCCGCGCCGTCGGGGCGGTGGCGGCGACGCGGCCGGAGCCGGGGGCGAGGCGTCGGCCCGGGGCGGGCTCAGCAGGTCGGTGGTCAAGGCGGGTTCTCCTGACACTCAGACGGTACGCAGGTCGACGGCATGGCGGACGAAGGCGGCGTCGGTCCCGGTCGACCACCACAGCACCCCGGCCCGGTACGCCACGTCGAAGGCATCCGGGCTGAGCAACACTTGGCGGCGGGTCGCGAGCTCGTACACGATCAGCTGGACGTGGTTGGTGAGCTGGGTGTTGTTGTCGATCTGGGCCATGATCTCGAAACGGTCGAG
>DASWRQ010000024.1:0-8370 GCA_036403095.1 Kutzneria sp.
GCGTGCCAGTTGTCCCGGCACCGGGCTCTCCACGAGTCGGTCAGGCCAGGACCGCTTTGGCTGCCTGGGTCCACGGGGTAGGAATCGCGTGCCCCCGGTATCGATAACGATCGATCCGCATCGATGCCGGATCAAAGGGGCCTTTCCCCGCCTGCCGTTGGCCACCACCCGGGTCGGTAGTAGCGTCGGACAATCCACTTCCGGCCTTGCTTGGGATGCTTCTTCTGCAACCATATCCAGATCCGACGCCACAGGAAGTGGTGCAGGTCATGGAACGCCGCCGTCGAAGCCCCATGTCGGAAATAGTGACACCAGCCGCGGACAAGATAGCTCAGCCTCATGAAAAGAATACCCGCGGCTTGGTTCTTGTTCTGTTTTCCGGTGACCGTCTTCACTTTTCCCCGTATCGCCGCCATCGACTTCATCGACGGGTACGAGTAGACGAACCTCCGGTCGCTTCCCCACTGGCGATGCCGCTGGATGCGGAACCCGAGGAAGTCGAATCCCTCGTCGATATGAACGACGCGTGTCTTCTCCACGGCCAGCCGAAGGCCGACCTCGGACAGCACGTCGCTCACCTCTTCCCACTGTGCTTCGGCGTGTTCCCGTCGCCCGTTCACCAGAATCACGAAGTCGTCCGCGTACCGCACCAGGCGATACGTGGCTCCTCCGCGCCGCCGGTGCCGAAGCCGAGTCCACGAATTCCGATGCACCATCCACCGTGTGTCGAAATAGTCATCGAGCACGGTCAGGGCGAGATTGGTCAGCAGCGGCGACAAGATACCGCCACTCCCGAAACCAATCCCACTCGCGACAGCTACCTCCAGACCCTCCAGACCACGAAGAAACTCCGTGCAACCCCACCACCCGTCGCGCACGTGTTCACTGACAGAGCCGACGACACGGAGGGGACATGGCCGATCGCGACATCGCGTTCGCGCAGTTCGTCACGGCCAAGGGCGACGGGTTGCAGCGCATGGCCTACCTGCTGTGCGGGGACTGGCACCGCGCCGAGGACCTGACTCAGGTGACGTTCACGAAGCTGTACCGCCAGTGGTCGAAGTTGACCGACCGGCAGGCGCTGGACGGCTACGCCCGCAAGGTCCTGGTTCGCGCCTTCTTGTCGGAGCGCCGCCTGGGCTGGTTCCGCCGCGAGCACGTGACGGCGGAGCACGAGGAGCTGCTGCCGGACCGCGGCTTGGCCGGGCCCGAGGACCGGATGGTGCTGCTCGCAGCGCTGGCCCGCGTTCCGAAGGGCCAACGGACGGTGCTGGTGCTCCGTTACTGGGAGGACATGTCCGTCGAGGACACGGCCCGGCTGCTGGCGTGCTCGGAAGGCACGGTGAAGAGCCAGGCCGCACGGGGTTTGCAGGCGTTGCGAACGCTGCTGGAAGTGACACCGCTGAGCCCGAGGAGGGGCGCGTGAACGAGCAGGACCTGCGGGAAGCACTCAGGGATGCGATGACGGACGCGGCGCCGCCGCGACCAGTGACGGCGGACGCGGCGTTGACGAGGGCGCAGCGAGCGCAGCGGGCCCGGCGGGCGAACATCGCCGGTCTGGGAGTGGGCGTGGCGGTGGTTGCGCTGGTGGCAGGAGCGTTCACGGTGCCGTCGCGCACGCTGCTGGACCCGTCGGCGAGTTCGGCCACGACGCCCTCGCCGACCTCACCTACGGGGCACGGGGACCGGACGCAGACCAGCGGCCCGCAGAACGACAAGAGCGTGCAGCTGCTGGACGCGCTGGACGGCGTGCTGCCGTACCCGATCCAACGGGCCACCGAGGAGCAGGCCAAGGGCGCGCAGATTCCGCTGCGCATGCATCAGGCGCAGGTCGAGGACTGGGACACGAACACCTGGAACTACGAGGCGGCGGAGGCGGTGGCGCCGGCCGGCGCCGGCGTGGGTGCCGGCAAGGTGATCGTGGAGGTGCACGGGCCGGGCAACACGATCCCGACGGACCCCTGCGCGATGGCGAAGGGGTTCTGGGGCGGTATGGGCGTCGACTGCCAGGAGGTGCAGGTGGTCGGCAAGCACGTCGGCCTGGTCCAGCGCACCACCAGCGGTGGCGTCGACTCGATCGCGGCCTACCGCTATCCGGACGGCACGGTGGTGTACCTGGCGCAGAGCAAGTCCTACATCATGTCCGGCACGGCCGCCTTGACCAAGCCTCCGCTGACCGACGACCAGTTGGTCAATCTGGTGCTCACGCCGGGCTTCAAGGTGGTGCCCTGAGCAGCCGGCCTTGAGGATTTCGTTGGGACGAACCGGGTCCCGTGTGTCAACCTGATCGCCGACAACGGACGATCAAGGGGGCGCGGCCATGGAGAAGATCCCGACGATCTTCGAGCGGGACGGCCAGTTCCACGTCGTCGACCGCCCACGCGCCGACTGCGCGTGGGTGTTCGACGGCGAGGGCGTGGCGACGGAGAAGCTCGACGGCACCAACGTCCGGCTGACCGTGCGCTGCGGCACCGTCGTCCGGGTCGAGAAGCGGCGCAACCCGAACCGGGAGCAGAAGCAGCGCGGCATCGTCGACGGCTGGTATGTCGACGCCGGCCAGGAAGACAAGTGGATCATGGCGTCGGCCGATGGCACCGACGTGTCGGCGTGGCCGGACGGCGAGCACTCGTGCGAGGCGATCGGTCCGCGCGTGCAGGGCAATCCGCTCGGTTTGGACGGCCACGTCTGCGTGCCGTTCAACCTAAGCGCCCCGGTGTACGCCGACGTGCCGCGGGACTTCGCCGACCTGCGCGCATTCCTGGCCACTGTGGACAGTGTCTACTCGCCGGGCAACCTGGCCGAGGGACTGGTGTTCCACCATCCGGACGGCCGGCGGGCGAAGATCAAGCGCAAGGACTTCGGACCGTGAGAGTGCACTATCCGCGCACGCCCCACTTGCCGTGGTCGCCGGGCGCGACGGCGGATGACGAGCGGACCACGGACCTGTCGGGGTTGGCCGGGCGCGAGGTCGTCGTGACCGAGAAGCTCGACGGCGAGAACACCACGCTGTATCGCGACGGCCTGCACGCCCGGTCCCTGGACTCCGCCCACCACCCGTCACGGGCTTGGGTGAAGTCCTTGCACGGCAACGTGGCCGGCGCGATTCCGGCGGGATGGCGGGTGTGCGGCGAGAACATGTACGCCCGCCACTCCCTCGGCTACGACGACCTGGACAGCTGGTTCTACGCCTTCTCGGTGTGGGCCGGGGACCGCTGCCTGTCCTGGGACGCCACGGTCCGCTTCGCCACGTCGCTGGGCATCCCGGTGCCGAAGGTGTTGTGGCGCGGGGTTTTTGACGAACGCGTGCTGCGCGGGCTCCGGCTGGACCTGACCAAGCAGGAAGGCTACGTGGTACGGGCCGCGGACAGCTTCACGTTCGACGAGTTCCGGCACCGCGTGGCGAAGTGGGTGCGGACCGGGCACGTGCAGACCGACCAGCACTGGATGCTCGCCCCGGTGGTGGCCAACGGCCGCGGCCCGGCGTCGGCGCTGTGGGACGTCCGCGCCGGCATGGCGCCGGAGGTGCCGGCCCTGCTCAACGCCGTCGGCTGTGACACCGCGGAAGACCTCGGCGACGTCGTAGGCCGGCTGGACCTGGTGGGGCGCAGGGGAGACGCTCGACTGGCCGGCGTGCTGGCAACCATGCTGCGCGGCCGGTCGCGCTCTACGATCGCAGCCGATCTCGTTGCGCCGCTGGGCATGCGACTCGCTCGCCAGGTGGCCGACCTCACCGGTCTCTACGGTCGCCTGCTCACGCCGTTCCCCGACGACGAGCGCCGGATCGGGCTGACGCGACTGGCGCTGGCGGCTGATCTCGGCGTGCTGCATGCCGTTGCCGCGGCGGCCCAGCCCGGCAACCTTGAGGTCGAGTGGTCGGCCCTGCACGCCGAGGAGGCCGGGCTGCTCGGCGAGCACCCGTTCGAGCCGCTGAAGTCGGCGTTGCGTATGCAGGGCCTCGACGAGGACGTGGCCGACCGCTGCTGGGCCGAGGCCCGGTGCCGGATCTCCACCGCCGCCAAGGCGATTCCGCTGACCTGGCGTTGGCGGTCCGGCGATTTTCCGCGTCTGATCGCCATGATCGGCCCGTCGGGCAGCGGCAAGAGCCAGTTCATCGCTTCCCTCAAGGGAATCAACGAAGTCGTGTCGCTGGACGACCTGCGCGAGGCCCGTGGCTCCAGGTCCGACCAGAGCGCCAACGCGACCGTGTTCCATGTCGGCGTGCGGCAGCTGGAGCGGGCCCTCAGGCCCGGCCGGACCGTGGTGTGGGACGCGACGTCGCTGAACCGCCGCCAGCGGGGCATGATCGAGACGGTCGCGGCCCGGCGGGATGCCCTGGTCACCAACGCGGTCTCACTGGTGCCGGCCGCCGAGCTGTTCCGCCGCAACAAGAGCCGCAAGCACCCGGTGCCGGTGGAGGTGCTTTCCGCCCAGCTGGACCGGTTCTCGCCGCCGTACCCGGGCGAGGCGCACCGCACCTGGTACGTCGGCCCGTCCGGTAGGGTCGAGGACGTCGCCGGGGCGCTCGGCCGCGAGGAGGGATGATGCGGACCAGCGAGGAGATCTACCAACGGGTCCGCTGGGACCCGCGGTTCGACCCGGCCCGTTTCGTGCTGGGCGTGAGCATGCGCGGCCGGCCGCCCAAGCGGGTGCCGCTGCCGGCGTTCGTGCCCGGCGGCGAGATCCCGTGGCACCGCATCGTGTTCATGGAGGCCGACGGTGAGCTGGTGTGGGACCGCGCCACCGGCGTCGACCGCATCGACCAGTCCGCCGCCGGCCGCGTGTTGGACCCGCGCCGGCTGCATGCCCCCTTCTTCACCGCCAAGTCGCCGTTCGCATGGGACGGCCTGGCCTGGTCGCCGGTTCGCAGTGTCCACGATGGACGGGACGGTGACAGCCGGCTCCGGGTGCTGACCTGGAACACCTTGTGGGACCGCTACGACGCCGACCGTATCGACTCCGCCGGCCGCCGCCCGCGGTTGATCGAGGAGCTGCACAGCGCCGACGCCGACGTGATCGCCCTCCAGGAGGTCGAGGCCGACCTGCTGACGCTGCTGTTGGCCGCGCCATGGGTGCGGGCCGGCTACGTGGTCAGCGCGGTCGACGGCCGGGAGGTCGACAGTACCGGTTTGCTGCTGCTGAGCCGGATTCCCGTTCGCGAGGCCGGTTTCCACCAGCTCGGCCCGCACAAGGCCGTCGCCGCTTTTGTGGTGGAGACCGCCGCCGGCGCAGTCACCGTCGCCACCACGCACCTCACCAGCGACCACAGCGACCGTGGCGCCGAAACCCGCAGCATGGAATTGGCCGCCATCGCCGACGGACTGTCCGATATGGACTGCCCGATAGCCCTGCTCGGCGACTTCAACGACGGCACCGCCACCCCAGCCGAGGCACTCCGTCTCGCCGACGCATGGGCCGAGGTCCACGGCCCACACGACGAGACCCCGACCTTCGACCCGGTGGCCAACCCGCTGGCCGCCGTGTCCTCGCTGACCGGTCGCGCCTCGCGAATCGACCGCGTACTAGTACGAGGGCTGCGATCCGTCAGCGCCTCGCTGCGGCGCGCTCTCGTCTCCGACCACTACGCCGTCGAGGCGGAGTTGTTGGCCGGCAAGGAAGACGGCGATGTCCTCGACGTCGCGCCCACCGCCCGCACCGCCGTCGCCTGGCTGCCGCCGGAGCTGCCCGAGGTGACGGCGCTGCGCCGCCGGCACGACCCTCAGGTCGACCGTTGGCCCGCGCACGTGAACCTGTTGTTCGGTTTCGTGCCCGAGTCGGAGTTCGAGCGCGCCGTGCCGCTGCTGGCCGCGGCCGCCGCCCAGGTGTCTCCCTTCGCTGTGCGCTTGAACGGCGTGCACACCTTCGGTCATCGCCATGATGCCACCGTCTGGCTCGACCCCGTCGCT
The DNA here is from genome assembly GCA_036403095.1 of Kutzneria sp. Taxonomy (GTDB): domain Bacteria; phylum Actinomycetota; class Actinomycetes; order Mycobacteriales; family Pseudonocardiaceae; genus Kutzneria. The sequence continues at coordinate 5,904 of DASWRQ010000024.1, forward strand.
CCGGAATGGACGGAGCTGCGCGACGCCATCGCCCGCCCGTTCCCCGCCTGCCGGGGCCGGGACTTCACGCCGCACCTCACCTTGGGCCGCAGCAAGGACGCGCAAACGGTTGCGGCCGAATGCGCGGCCCGGCTGTCCCCTGTGGACACTAGAGTCGGCGAGCTCGTCGTACTCTCCCGTCGCGGCGATGAGCCGATGCGCATCCGAGCCCGAATCGCCCTCGGCAGCGGGGCCTTCGAATGGACCCCCGACGCCAGCGGAGTGACCGTCGGCGAAAGCGCACCGGTCGACGCCATCGTCGACCGGGTGGCCGCCGCGTTGAAGAACGCCGTGATACATGTCGTTGGCTCGCAACGAATGGGCACCGCCCTGGCCGACGCCGACCTGGACCTGATCGCCGCCGTGCGTGGCCCGCTCGAGGTCCAGGTGCCCGACGCCACCGACTTTCAGCCCGTTCACGGCGCTCGGGTGCCCGGCGCGCGGATGGTCATCGCCGGCCGCAAGGTCGACCTGATTATCGTCGAGACCGGCGACATCGCCCCCGCCGACGCCGTCTCGCGCCGCGCCGAACTGGGTTCGGCCGCCGCGATCGCCCTGAGCGCCGTGACCGACGCCGACGAGATCAGCCGCCGACACACCGCCCTCATCCGCCCGGTCAAGGCGTGGGCCAAGGCTCGCGGCCTCGATTCGGCCCCGTTCGGCGGTCTGCCCGGCATCGCCTGGGCGATCATGGTCGTCCAGGCCGATTCCTCGACCTTGGTCGACTTCTTCGCCCACTGGGCCGCCTGGGACTGGCGGGACGCCGTCGCCCTGCACGGCCAGCACGCCGCCTACGGCCCCGTCACGATCATGACTCCCACCTCGCCCATCCGCTCGTGCACCGAGCAGGTCGGCCCCGGCCTGCGCGACCTGCTCACGCAGGAGCTCTATCGCGCTTGGGAGATCGCCGCCACCGACCCCGACCCGTGGCCTCGCCTGTTGGAAGCTCCTCCGCTGCACCAGCGTCACGCCGCGTGGGCCGTGCTCACCGCCACCGACGACGGCCGTTTTCGGGGCCGCGTCCGGGCTTTGTTGGCCATGTTGGAGCCCGAGATGCCCGACTTACACGCGTGGCCTCGCCCGTTCGCCCCGCACACCTACGCCATCGGCCTCGGCCGCACCCCGGTGACCGCCGACCGTCTCGCCGAGCTCACCGCCGGCTGGAGTGCCCGCGCAACCGTCGAGTGGCGGCCCAACGGCGACGTCCCCACGCTGCGCTGAAAACGGGTTGCCGTCCCGTGCAACAGTGGAACCGTGGATCTACTCCAGGCCGATGATGTGTTGCGCCCGTTGTGGCCCGATGTCGCGGTCACTGCCGCCGTCCCGCGCACCGGCGGGCAGCTGAGCACCGTCTTCGAGCTGCGCGCCGCCGACCGCGTCGCGATCGTCAAGGTCTATGACGAGAAGTGGCGTTGGAAGCAGGCCAAGGAGGCGCATGTCTATCGCTTGTTGGCCGCTCACGGCGTCGTTCCCGTGCCCACCATCTTGCGCGTCGAGGCCGACACCACCGTCATCGGCCGTGCTTTCACCGTCATGTCACGGCTCCCCGGCATTCCGCTGTCTCAGTCCCACGTCGCCGACCTCGCCGACGTCTACCGCCAGCTCGGCCGTCTACTGGCCACTGTCCATGCCGTTCCTCAGCCCGATTTCGGTTACCTCACCACGCAGGTGCTCGATCCCGTGCCGGACAACACCACCTACATGGGCCGCCAGTTCGCCAGAAAGCTTCACGAGTTCCTCGAGTTGCAGGGCGATTCCCGTCTGCACGACCGCGTGCAGACCTATGTCGCCGCCCACTCCGACCTGTTCGCCCGTTGTGCCGTTCCCGTCCTTTGCCACAACGACGTCCACGCGGGCAACGTGCTCGTCGAGGACGGCAGGATCACCGGCCTGATCGACGTCGAGAACGCCCTAGCCGGCGATCCTTGGCTCGACCTGGCCAAGGCCGACTACTACGGCCGCCACGACCAGCTCTCCACCTTGCTCGACGGCTACGGCGCCGCGCCCGACGGCCGCCTGCGCCTCTACAAGGTCTATCACGCCCTCGAGCTGTGGGACTGGTTCGCCTCCACCGGCCAGCCCCAGCACCTCGACCGCATCGCCGCCGACATAGCCGCCCTCGTTTCGTGACGTGATCGTCTGGCAGGCGGCCCCCACGCGCGACGCCCGGCACTACAAGCGGCGTAACCAGGTTGAACCGGGTTGCAACCGCCGCAAGCAGTTTCGGATGTTGGCCAGCCGCTACGACAAGTTGGGTCTGCACAGGCAGCCGACCAACGACATCGTTGAGAACATTGACTCGATCCCCACCGAGCCAGACAAGTCGCGACTGGTTCCGACGGGCACGCCCTAATAGTCCAACAGTAGTTCGTGATCTTCAGGGTTTCCGGACGCGTGAAACAACTGCTCCACCGTCCATCTGCGACCA
>DASWRQ010000025.1:0-41866 GCA_036403095.1 Kutzneria sp.
GAGGTGTCGATCACCCGCCGGATGTTCCGCGACGGCGCGAGCGAGTACGAGATCAACGGCGACCGCTGCCGCCTGATGGACGTCCAGGAACTGCTGTCGGACTCCGGCATCGGCCGCGAGATGCACGTCATCGTCGGGCAGGGCCAGCTGTCGGCCATCCTGGAGTCCAAGCCCGAGGAGCGCCGCGCCTTCGTCGAAGAGGCGGCCGGCGTGCTCAAGCACCGCAAGCGCAAGGAGAAGGCGCTCCGCAAGCTGGACGCGATGCAGGCCAACCTGACCCGGTTGACCGACTTGACCGCGGAGCTGCGCCGCCAGCTCAAGCCGCTGGGCAAGCAGGCCGAGATCGCCCGCCGGGCCCAGGCCGTGCAGGCCGACCTGCGTGACTCCCGGCTGCGCCTGCACGCCGACGACCTGGTCACGCAGCGCGGCGACCTGCACCGCGACGAGGCCGACGAGGCGGCGGCGCGGGCCCGACGCACCGAGGTCGAGCAGCTGGTGCAGCAGGCCTCGGCCAAGCAGTCCGAGCTGGAGCAGCTGGTCGCCGAGGACGCGCCGATCCTCCAGCAGGCCCAGGAGACCTGGTACCGGCTGTCGGCGCTGGAGGAACGGCTGCGCGGCACCGTGCGGCTGGCCATGGAGCGGGCCCGGCACCTGTCGGCCCCGCCCGAGGCGTCCCGCGGCGGCCGAGACCCGGACGAGCTCGACGCCGAGGCCGAGCAGACCGCCGAGCGTGAGGCCGAGCTGAACGAGGCCGTCACCGAGGCCCGGATCGTGCTGGCCGAGAGCACCGAGCGCCGCTCCGAGCTGGAGCGCCTGGTCACCGCGGCGGAGAAGGCGCACCTGGCCGCGGTGCGGCTGATCGCCGACCGCCGCGAGGGCCTGGCCCGGCTGACCGGCCAGGTGGAGGCGTTGCGCAGCAAGAACAACGCGTCGGCCGAGGAGATCGAACGGCTGTCCACCTCGCTGGCCGAGGCCGGCGAGCGGGCCGAGATCGCCCGTATCGAGCTGGCCGAGGAGCAAGAGGTCACCGGCACCGAGGACGAGGGCGACGCCGGCGTCGAGGAGCGGCACGCCCAGGCCGTCGAGGCCGAGAAGGTGGCCCGGTCCCGGGTCGAGGAGCTGGTCAAGGCCGAGCGCACGGCCGACAAGGAGATCTCGTCCTGGAAGGCCCGCGTCGACGCGCTGTCGCTGGGGCTGACCCGCAAGGACGGCGCCGGCGCGCTGCTGGCCGCCGGCGACCGGCTGCCGGGCCTGCTGGGCTCGGTGGCCGCGCTGCTGACCGTGGAGCCCGGGGCCGAGGTGGCGCTGGCCGCCGCGCTCGGCCCGGTGGCCGACGCCGTCGCCGTGAACGGCGGTTCGGACGCCGTCGCCGCGCTGGAGCTGCTGCGTTCCTCCGACGCCGGCCGGGCCGGGCTGCTGATCGGCGCCGGCGGACCGGTGCCGGACCGCTCGTCGTGGCCGATGCTGCCGCCGGGCGCGCGCTGGGCCGTGGACTGCGTGCGGGCTCCCGAGGCGCTGCGACCGGCCGTGGAGCGTGCGCTGGAGAAGATGGCCATCGTCGATGACCTGCCGACGGCACGGTCGCTGGTGGCGATGGGCCTGCGCGCCGCGACCCGTGAGGGTGACGTGCTCGGCACCGACTGGGCCATCGGCGGCTCGGGGCGGGCGCAGAGCACGATCGAGGTGCAGGCCGCCGTCGACGAGGCGCAGGACAAGCTGGGCGCGGCCGAGCGGGCCCTCGAGCACGCCGGCGCGGCGCTCGCCGGGGCCCGGGCCGAGCAGCAGACCCGGCGCAACGAGGTCACCGAGCTCAAGGAGCAGCTCAACGAGGCCAAGGTGCGGCGAGCCCGGTCCGGCGAGCGGATCAACCGGCTGCGGGCGGCCGTGCGGTCGGCCGAGGCCGAGGTGGAGCGCATCGGCGGCCAGCGGATCAAGCTGGAGCAGGCCCGTGAGGACGCCGTCGCCAAGCTGGCCGAGCTGGAAGAACGGCTCACGGCCGTGCAGGAGGAGGCGGTCGAGGAAGAGCCGGACACCGCCGAGCGCGACGAGGCGGCCAGCCAGCTCCATCACGCTCGACAGTCCGAGATGGACGCCCGGCTGTCGCTGCGGACCGCCGAGGAGCGGGCGCGGGCGTTGCAGGGCAAGGCCGAGCAGCTGCGCCGGGCCGCGCGCGCCGAGCGCGAGGCCCGCGAACGGGCCGAACGAGCCCGGGCCGCCCGGGTGCGCGGCGCCGCCGTGGCCAACGCCGTCGTGTCCGGTGGTGAGACCGCGCTGGCCCGCATCGCCTCGTCGTTGCACCGCGCCGCCGCCGACCGAGACGCCGCGCAGGCCCGTCGAGCCGATCGCGAAGCCGCGCTGGGCACCGTCCGCGGGCGCGTCCGCGAGCTGACCACGGAGTTGGAGAAGCTGACCGACGCCGTGCACCGCGACGAGGTCGTGCGGGCCGAGCAGCGGCTGCGGCTGGAGCAGCTGGAGACCAAGATCGCCGAGGAGTACGGCATCGGTCTCGATGACCTCGTGGCCGAGTACGGGCCCGACGTCATGGTGCCGCCCACGCCGACCGAGCTGGCCGAGTACGAGGCGGCCAAGGAGCAGGGCGAGCCGGTCACCGCGCCGCAGCCGATGCCGTACAACCGGGACGTGCAGGTCCGCCGGGCCAAGCGGGCCGAGCGCGACCTGGCCCAGCTGGGCAAGGTCAACCCGCTGGCGCTGGAGGAGTTCGCCGCGCTCGAGGAGCGCTACAAGTTCCTGTCCACCCAGCTGGAGGACCTCAAGGCCACCCGTCGCGACCTGCTGACCGTGGTCAAGGAGGTGGACGACAAGATCCTGGAGGTCTTCACCGAGGCCTACTGGGACGTCGCCCGCGAGTTCGAGGTCGTCTTCAAGGTGCTGTTCCCGGGCGGCGAGGGCAAGCTCGTGCTGACCGAGCCCGACGACATGCTGACCACCGGCATCGAGCTGGAGGCTCGCCCGCCGGGCAAGAAGGTCAAGCGGCTGTCCCTGCTGTCCGGCGGCGAGAAGTCGCTGGCCGCGGTGGCCATGCTGGTCGCCATCTTCCGGGCCCGACCCTCGCCGTTCTACGTCATGGACGAGGTCGAGGCGGCGCTGGACGACACCAACCTGCGCCGGCTGATCTCGCTGTTCGAGCAGCTGCGGGAGCGGTCCCAGCTGCTGATCATCACGCACCAGAAGCCGACCATGGAGATCGCCGACGCCCTCTACGGCGTGTCCATGCGCGGCGACGGCATCAGCGCCGTGATCTCGCAGCGCCTGCGCGGCGGCAAGGCGGAGAAGGCCGCGGAGAAGGCAGCGCCGACCGTTGTCGAACCGGCTGCCGCGCCTGTGGTCGAGGCCGCGCCGGTCGAAGCGACGGTGTCGCCGGCCGAGGAGACGGTGCCGACGGTGGACGTCGTCCCGGCCGAGGCGGAGCCCGTGGCCGAAGCGGCTGTGCCGGAACCGGTCGCCGACCCCGTCGAGGACGTGCCGGCCGAAGCCGTTGCCTCGGAGGACGAGACGGCCGACGGCGAGTCCTCCTCGAACTGACCGGAAACGCTCGACCGTTCGGACCCAAACCTCCGTACGGGCCGGGAATTTCCTGAGCCGTAGTCGGCAAATGGGGACGTTTCGGGCTCGTGCGGGGCAGGTGGGCCCGGGGGCGTGACCGGACCAATACGATCGACCCGAGGAGGGTCGATGCGCATGAGGTTCCGTCTGCTCGGCCCGGTCGAGCTGGTGCCCGACAACGGGGAGCCGGTGCCGGTCCGGGCCGGCAAGCACCGCATCGTGCTGGCGACCCTGCTGCTGCACACCGGCCGCACGGTCGGCGCGCAGGAGCTGATCGACAACCTGTGGGACGAGGACCCGCCGGACGGGGCCCGGACCACGCTGCGGGCCTACGTGATGCGGTTACGCCAGGCCATCGGCGTGCCCGACCTGATAACCACGGTGACCGACGGCTATCGGGTGGACGTGGCGGTCGAAGACGTGGACGCGGGCCGCTTCGACCAGCTGCTGGCCCAGGCCCGCATGGCCAAGCCGGGCCGGGCGATCGAGCTGCTGACGGCGGCGCTGGAACTGTGGCGGGGGCCGGCCCTGGCCGACGTGCCGAGCCCGCGGCTGCGCCAGCACGAGGCGGCGGCGCTGGACGAGCGCCGGCTGCTGGCGGCGGAGCTGCGCCTGGACGCGCAGCTGACGCTCGGCCGGCACCACGAGCTGATCACCGAGCTGCGCGCGCTGACCACGGCCAACCCGTTGCGGGAACGGTTCTGGGCCCAGCTGATGCTGGCCCTGTACCGGTCGGACCGACAGGCCGAGGCGCTGACGATCTACCACCAGGTGCGCCGCCTGCTGGCCGACGAGCTGGCCGTGGAGCCCAGCGCGGAGCTGCGGGACCTGCACCGGTCGATCCTGGTCAGCGACGCCGAGCTGGCCCCGCCGCAGCCGAGCATCAGCGCGCAGGCCCCGGTGTTCCGGATGCCGGCGGACGGCATCGAGTTCGTCGGGCGGGCGCCGGAACTGGCCCGGCTGAAGGCCTTGCTGGCGCCGACGGAGCTCGACCTGGCGGTGCCGGTGGTGACGCTGTCGGGCCCGGCCGGCGTGGGCAAGACCGCGCTGGCCGTGCGGGCGGCGACCGACCTGAAGGCTCGTTTCCCGGACGGCCAGCTGTTCGTGCACCTGCGCGGCCAGGCGCCCGCGCATCCGCTCACGCCGGCCGAGGTGCTGCCTCGGCTGCTGCGCGCGCTGGGCGTTGCCCCGCACCAGATTCCGGCCGACGAAGACGAGCAGATCTCGCTCTATCGCTCGCAGCTGGCCGGCAAGCGGATGTTGCTGGTGCTGGACAACGCTGTCACCCCCGATCAGGTCCGTCCGCTGCTGCCCGGTGAACCGGGCTGCGCCGTCCTGATCACCAGCCGGAACGCCTTGCGCGGCCTGATCGTGTTGCAGGGCGCGAGCCCGCTGAGCCTGGACGTGTTGGCGGCCAAGGACTCCCGCGCGCTGCTGGCCGCGCTGCTCGGCAAGCGGGCCGTGCAGGCCGAGCCGGCGGCCGTCGCCGAGCTGGCCACGCTGTGCGCGCATCTGCCGATGGCCCTGCGCATCGCCGCCGGGTCGATCACCGACACCACCGTCAGCGACTACGTCCGCCGATTACGCAAGGGCGGCCTGATGAACGCCCTCGACGTCGAGGAGGACGAGGAGGCGGCCGTGCACGCGACCTTCGACCTCGCCTACGAGACGTTGCCGGCCACGGCCGCGCGGATGCTGCGGCTGCTCGGGGCCACGCCGATCCTGGAGTTCGGCATGCTCGCCACCGCGTCGTTGTCGGCCCTCGACTATGACGAGGTCGAGGCCGCGTTGGGCATTCTGGACCGCGCGCACCTGATCGACCAGCACATGCCCGGCCGCTACCACCTGCCCGACTCGGTCCGCCGCTACGCCGCCGTGCTCGCCGAGCCCGAGGAACGCGAGCCGGCGCTGACCCGGCTGCGGGACAGCTTCCTGCACACCGCGGCGGCCGCGGTCGGGGTGCTGGGCCTCGCGCCGCCGTTCGACATCGGGCTGTCGGATCCGGTCGACGGCGCGCCGGTCTGCCGGGCGACCGATCGCGAGCTGGCCACGAAGCGGCTGGAGGACGAACGGGCCACCATGGTCGCGCTGGTCCGGGACGCCAGCGACGCCGGGCTGCCGATGGGCTGGCAGCTGGCCGTGGTGATCAGCCGGTACCTGGTCACCAACCGGCATTCGGCCGACGCCGTGGCCACGGCCCAGGCGGGCCGCCGGTCGGCCGCCCAGCTCGGCGACGCCTTCGGCGAGGCCGCCGCGAACTACAGCCTCGCCACCGCGCACGCCGACCTCGGCCAGACCCGGCCGGCCCTGGACCACCTGGAGCAGGCCGTCGAGCTGTTCCGGCAGACGGGGTCGACCGCCGGCGAGGCGGCCGCGCTCAGCGCCCTGGCCGCGACCCACGCCGAGCTGGGCGTCACGGAGCGGGCCGCGCCGAACGCGACCGACGCGCTGTCGCTGGCCCGGGCCGCCGGGGCCACCGAGACCGAGGCCAAGACCCTGTCCCGGCTCGGCTACATCTACTTCGACCTCGGCCACTTCGACGAGTCGGTGGCGTTCCTGAAGCAGGCCCTCGACTGCTACCGGCAGATCGGCTCGCCGGCCGGCGAGGCCCTGGTGCGCAACAACATGGCCAACTCCTACCGCGAGCTCGGCCGCTACGCCGACGCCACGGCGCAGATGACCGAGTCGTTGCGCATCCGCTACGTGCTGGGCGCCGCGGACGAGTTCGACGTGCTGGACACGTGTGCCGGGGTACACCTGGACATGGGTCGACACGAGCTGGCGCGGCACGAGGCCGAGGAGTCGCACGCGCTGGCGGTCCGGGCCGGCGCACGCGCCGCGACGGTGAACGCGCTGAACACGTTGGGCGCGATCGACCTGGCCACCGGCCGGCCCGAGTCGGCGGTCCGCCGGCACAGCGAGGCGTTGCAGCTCAGCCGGGGCGTCGGGTTCGGCAGCGGCGAGCTTCAGTCACAACTGGGCCTGGCCCGGGCCAAGCTCGCGCTGGGCGAGCCGGCCTCGGCCCTGGCGCATGCCCGGCAGGCGCTGGACATCGGCGACGCGGCGACCATGCGCTGCGCCGAGGCGGCGACACTGCACGTGACCGCCGAGATTCGGTTGGCGTCGGGTGAGTCGGGCCTGGCCGTCGATCGCGCCGAGGCCGCGGCGGCGCTGGCCGCGCGGACGGGCCAGCGCCTCGTCGAGGGAAGGGCGCTGCTCACGGCTGGTCGGGGGCACCGGGCGCGGGGCGCGACCGCGGCGGCCAGGCAGGCGTGGGAACGGGCGGCGCAGGTGCTGGGCCCGCTCGGCGTGCCCGAGGCGGGGGAGGCCGTCGACCTGCTACATGGTGACGGAGCGTGAAGACGGGCGGTGCGGGTGTCCGTCGGTCGGGGACCGGCGCCGGGTCGCCGTCTGCGCGAAAATGGGGAGCTCAGCCCTCGCGAGTCGCCATGGTCGGTCGCCTCCTCCGGGTACGCGGGACGTACGGCCGACTACGCTGACGGCAGACACGTCGGGTGGTTGTCGATGCGGAGCGGTCGAACTAGAGGGGGTGTCGAGTTACATTATGGCACTTCTCGGTATCGCCTTGCGCACAAGTGTCGCACGATTGCGTGACGCGAGCGCCGCGGTGCCGAACTGGGACGTGTGGAAGCGGTCGCCGGCGTGGCTCGCATTCGCACTCGCGTGCGAGATCGCCGCCGTGGTGCTGCCGATAACGGACGCCACGCAGTTTCCCCAGCAGGGAATGGATTGGTGCTGGCTGGGCGTGCTGCTGGTGCTCGGCATCGGGCAGGCCGAGCTGTCGGCCCGGATCGAGCGGATGCGGCGCTGGATGTCCGGCGAGACGCACATCAACATGACCTCGGTCTGGTACCTGGCCGGCGCGGTGCTGCTGACCCCGGCCATGGTCTCGCTGCTGGCCGCGCTTCTGTACCTCCACCTGTGGATCCGCGTCTGGCGGCACGTGCGGGCCCGGCCGCCGCACCGGGTCGCGGTGAGCACGGCCTGGGCGCTGCTGTCCTGTTTCGCCGCCTCGTCGGCGCTGCGCGCGACCGGTCTCGGCTCGCTGGACGCCGGCGCGCCCTCGACCTGGCGGGCCGCGGCGATCGTGCTGACAGCCGCTCTGGTGTTCGAATTAATCAACGCCTGCTTGGCCGCGACCGGAATTTTCCTGTACGGCCGGAAACGGTCGAGGCAGGCGTTGTTCGGCACCTGGGGCGACAACGCGCTCGAAACGGTAACGCTGTGTCTCGGTGGTCTTGCGGCGCTGGCTTTGGTCTACCAACCCGTCCTCGTTGTGCTCGTGCTGCCGCCGTTGTTGATGTTGCACAGAAGCGTGCTCGTGAAGCAGTTGGAAGTAGCGGCGAGCACCGACGATAAAACGGGATTGCTCAATGCACTTGCATGGCATGATTCGGCACAACGCGAATACGCCAGAGCGATACGCGAGAATAGAACTTTCGGCGTACTGATGGTCGACCTCGACTACTTCAAACGGGTCAACGACACCTACGGCCATGTGGCCGGCGACGTGGTGCTGAAGGCGGTCGCCGACACCCTGCGCGGGCAGGTCCGCGAGTACGACGTGGTCGGCCGTTTCGGCGGCGAGGAATTCGCGATTCTGCTGCCCGGCACCTCGGAGTCGGGCGCGGTGACCGCCGGCGAGCGGATCCGCGGCGCGATCGCCGCGATGATCGTCGGCGTGCCGCTGGACGGCACGCAGACCGAGGTCGACGGCCTGACGGTGTCCATCGGCTGCGCCGTGCACCCGAGCGCCGGCGACACCCTGGAGAAGCTGCTGCTGGCCGCGGACACCGCCCTGTACCGGGCGAAAAGCGCTGGCCGAAACCGCGTGGTGAGCAGTACACAGACTTCGTGAGGGCCTATTACACGGCGGCCACGCTGGCCCGCCTCGGCGATGAGATGGTCGGCACGGCCCTCGCGGTCTACCTGCTGACCCGCGGCACCGACACCGCCCTGACCGGCCTCACGCTCTCCGCGTACGCCCTCCCGTCCATGCTCACCGGCCCGCTGCTCGGATCCTGGTTGGACGGCACACGCCACCGCCGGGCCGCGTTGGCGGCCAACCAACTGGCCCTGGTCGTCGCCATGGTCGGCATCGTCGTCACGCCGAGCTGGGCCGGGCCGCCGCTGGCCGCGCTGGCCGGCCTGGCGCTGCCGATGACCAGCGCCGGCTTCTCCGCGATGGTGCCCGGGCTGGCCGGTCCGGACCGGCTGACCAGGGCCAACTCCATGGACTCGCTGTCGTTCAGCGCGGTGGCCATGGCCGGCCCGGCCGCCGCGGGCCTGCTGGCCAAGCTGATCTCGCCGGCCGGGTCGGTGCTGGCCATCGCAGCCGCCGCGTTGGGCAGCATGGTCGCGTTGGCCTTCATCGCGCCGGTGCCGCCCAGCCCGCACGGCCGTCAGCCGGTGCTCACCGGCCTGCGGCACATGGTCCGCACGCCCCGGCTGCGCGCCGTCACGCTGGCCACCACGCTCGGCTGGGGCTCGATGGGCCTGCTGATCGTTGCGCTGACCGAGCGGACCGTGCAGCTCGGCGTCGGCGAGGGTGCCGCCGGGTTCGTGCTCACGGCGATGGAGATCGGCTGCGTCGTCACGAACATCGCGCTGATCCGGCTCCAGGGCCGCTGGTGGATCGTGCTGGTCTCGCTGGCCGCCCACGGCCTCGCGCTGGCCAGCTGGTCGCTGGCCGGCACGTTCCCCGTGCTGCTGGCGCTGGCCCTGTTGGCCGGCCTGGCCCTCGGCCCGGAGTTCCCGGCGCTGCTGGCCGCGCGCCAGCGGTACAGCCCGCCCGGGCTGCTCAGCCAGGTCGGCGCGACCGGGGCCAGCATGAAGATCGGCGCCTACGCGCTCGGCGCCGCCCTGGTCGGTCCGCTGCGGACGGCCCTCAGCCCGGCCGGCGTCCTCGCCGTGGTCGGCGGGCTGCTGGTCCTGTCGGCGTTGCTGGGCTGGGCGGTCAGCTGGTCCCGGTCAGCACCGGAGCCCGATGCCGTAGCGACAGCAGACCGCCGACGATCAGCGTGATGATCACGCCGGTCAGCGTGTACCAGGGGAAGGCCAGCCCCACCGACTTGCCGCCGACGGTGAACTTCAGCGACACGATCACCGCCATCGCCGCCACGGTGACCAGGAACGCCACCACCGCGTCGGTCTGGGCCGCCCGTTTGACCAGCAGCCCCAACGCGAACGAGCCGAGCAGCGCCCCGTAGGTGTAGCCGGTGATGCCCAGGCCGAGCTCGATCACCGGGCCCTTGGTGCTGGAGAACATCGAGCCGAACACCACGAAGACGGCGGCCCATATCAGCGTCCAGATCCGCCCGTGCCGCAGCGCCGAGTCCTCGGGCAGCGGCTGCTTGCGGAACCGCTGGTACAGGTCGCTGACCGTCGAGGTGGACAGCGCATTCAGCGCCGAGGCCAGCGCGCCCATGGTGGACGCCAGGATGCCGGCGATCAGCAGTCCGGCCACGCCGACCGGCAGGTCCTCGACGATGAACTTGGCGAAGAAGCCGTCGGTGTTGGTCAGGCCGAGTGAGGCCGGCGTCGCCCCGTGGTACAGCACCCACAGGCCGGCGCCGACGAGCAGGAACAGTCCGAATTGGACGAACACGATGATGCCGCTGCCGATCAGCGCCTTCTGGCCGTCACGGAGGCTGCGGGTGGCCAGAAGTCGTTGCACGATCAGCTGATCCGTGCCGTGCGAGGCCATCGCGAACACCGCGCCGCCGATGATCGCCGTCACGAACGCGTACTGGCTGAACAGCGGATTGGACGTGAAGTCGAAGAACTGCAGGCGATTGCCGGCGGCGGCTTGGGACAGCCAGTCGCCGGGCAGCCTCGACGTCAGCACGCCGACCGCCACCAGCGCGCCGCCGAGGTAGAGCGCCAGCTGCACCACGTCGACCCAGACCACCGACCGCACGCCGCCGACGTAGGTGTAGATCACCGTCAACACCGTCAGCCCCAACACGATGTGCCAGTAGGCGGTGTGAATGCCGTAGCTGGCCAGGATGGCCTGGATCGGGATCGCGCCGGCGAACAGCCGCACGCCCTCGGCCAGCAGCCGCGTGACGACGAAGGCCAGCGACGCGACGCCCTGCGCGGCGGTGCCGAACCGCTCGCCCAGGAAGGCGTACGCGGTGACGAGGTTTCCCTTGAAGTAGCGGGGAAGCAGGATGATCGACACCAGGAAGCGGCCGATGATGTAGCCCAGGGCCAGCTGGAGATAGGTGAAACCGGTGCCCCACACCAGACCCGGGGTGCTGATCACCGTCAGCGTCGAGGTCTCCGTGGCCACCACGGACAGGCACACCGCCCACCACGGCAGGTTCCGGCCGCCGACGAAGTAGTCCGCGCCGGTGCGTTGCTTGCCCCGCAACAGCAGGCCGATGACCGGCATCGCGAGCAGGTACAGCACGATGATGACGAGATCAGCCGGATGCATCGGGCGCCTCCACCACACGCAGTTTGGACACGGGAACCTCGGGCGGCAGCGGCGGGCGCAGCGGGCCGCGGCCGGGTGTCACGGAGCCGAGCAGGCGGCCGTTGGCCGGCACGCCGTGCCAGGTCAGGAAGCCGAGCAGGGCGGTCAGATAGCCCTCCTTGGCGTCACCGGGCAGGCCGAAGTCGTCGCTGACGCGCAGTTCGGCCGGCGCGAGATGTCGTTGCAGGGCCCGCATCAGCGTCGGATTGCGGACCCCGCCGCCCGAGGCGACGACCACGTCCGCGCGGTGCCGTCGGCAGGCGTCGGCCACCGTGATGGAGGTCAGCTCGACCAGCGTGGCCATCACGTCCTCGACCACCCGGTTCTCGGTGCCGTCGAGGTAGCCGACGTGGAACAGCTCCTTGCCGGTCGACTTCGGCGCCGGCCGCGCGTAGTACGGCTCCCGCAGCAGCAGGTCCAGCAGGTCTTTCTGCACGGTCCCGTCGGCGGCGAGCTCGCCGTCCTCGTCCTGCTGGAGGCCGACCCGGCGGGCGACGAGATCTAGCAGCGCGTTGCCGGGGCCGGTGTCGTAGGCGACGGGGGCGTGATCCGGCGTGACGACGGTGATGTTGGCGATGCCGCCGAGGTTGAGGGCGACCCAGGTGCGGTCGTCACGGCCGGCGAGCCAGAGCGCGTCGAGAATAGCGGCCAGCGGCGCGCCGTGACCGCCGCGAGCCACGTCACGGGCCCTCAGGTCGGCGACGGTCGGCAGCCCGGTGGCCTCGGCGATCCACGCCGGTTGGCCGAGCTGGAGCGTGCCTTCGCAGCGGTCGCCTTCGACCCAGTGATAGATGGTCTGCCCGAGCGAGGCGACGAGTTCCAGGTCCGGGTGCCAGGCAAGCGTTTGCCGGCCAGCGTCGGCAAACGCCTGGCCGACCCAGGTGTCCAGCTGACACAGTTTCGCCGCGGTGCAGTCCTGGGGCGGCAGTGCGCCCAGCAGCTCCGTGTGCAGCTGCTGGGCGTAGGGGAAGGCGGCGGCGTGCAACGGCGTCAGCTCCACGGTGTCGCCGGCCAGGCGCAGCTCGGCCACGGCGGCGTCGATGCCGTCCATGGACGTGCCGGAGATCAGGCCGAGCACCTTCATGGATGTTTCTTACCAAACCTGACGTCGATGCGTTAGATGTTGGCGAGGGCCCGAATGCGAGGATGGGGCCCGTGACTCCTACCCAGCTCATCGTGATCGGCGCCGTCGTGTTGGCGGTCCTGCTCGTCGCCTTGGTGGTCGGGCTCGTGCTGGCCCGCCGACGGCGGATCGACATGACGAAGAAGGAGGAGCTGGACAAGCCCAAGCCCGGCGGCTACCAGGCCGGCGGCAGCTTCAATCTTGCTACGGGTGGCGGCACGGCCACGGCCGAGCCGGTCGAGCATCCCGTGGCCGACCGCACCGAGGTCGACGGCCAGCCCGGCGTCGGCGACGACGCCGCCGTGCCCCGCGACTCCGAGCGCCGGACGCTGGTCGACATCGACCTGCCGGAGCCCGAGGCTGTCGTCGAGCCGGAACCGGAGCCCGAGCTTGATGACATCGAGCCCACCGAGGGCCGCATGCAGCGGCTGCGCGGCCGGCTGGCCCGCTCCCAGACGATGTTCGGCAAGAGCCTGCTGGGTCTGCTCGGCGCCGGCGATCTGGACGAGGACTCCTGGGAGCAGATCGAGGACCAGTTGCTGATGGCCGATCTCGGCGCCGCCACCTCGGCCGAGATCGTCGCCTCGCTGCGTACGAAGATCGTGTCCCATGGCGTGCGTGACGCCGGCGAGGCCCGGGCGCTGCTGCGTGAGGTGCTGATCGAGGCTTTGCACCCCGACATGGAACGGTCCGTGCGGGCGCTGCCCAACGACGGTCGGCCGGCTGTGCTGCTGGTCGTCGGGGTCAACGGCACCGGCAAGACCACCACCACCGGCAAGCTCGCCCGCGTGCTCGTGGCCGACGGCCGGACCGTGTTGCTCGGCGCCGCCGACACCTTCCGCGCCGCCGCCGCCGAGCAGTTGGCGACCTGGGGCTCTCGCGTCGGCGCGGGCGTCGTGCGGGGTCGCGAGGGCGCCGATCCCGCCGCCGTCGCCTTCGACGCCGTCAAGCAGGGCGTGGACTCCAAGGTCGACGCCGTGTTGGTCGACACCGCCGGCCGACTGCACACCAAGACCGGTCTGATGGACGAGCTCGGCAAGGTCAAGCGGGTCGTCGAGAAGCAGGCCCTGGTCGACGAGGTGCTGCTGGTGCTGGACGCCACCACCGGCCAGAACGGCCTCACCCAGGCCCGGGTGTTCGGCGAGGTCGTCGACGTGACCGGCGTCGTGCTGACCAAGCTCGACGGCACCGCCAAGGGCGGCATCGTGTTCCAGGTCCAGCGCGAGCTCGGCGTCCCGATCAAGCTCGTCGGCCTCGGCGAGGGCCCCGACGACCTGGCCCCCTTCGAGCCCGCCGCCTTCGTCGACGCCCTCCTCGGCTGACCCTCGCCAAACGTACGCAAGGTCGCCTTCCCTGCATTTTGGTCGGTCGGGTAACGCTAGGTGGGCGGGTCTTGACACACCGTCCGGTCGCGACGTTGGATTCGCGTCAAACCTGGTCGACGCATTCCGTATCGCGGAATTGCTGGGCTGCGGGGAGGCTCGATGCGACCACGCCACCTGCTGGGCGTGCTGCCGGTGCTGGGGATGCTCGGCGGCGCCTGGTTCGCCGACCGGACCGAGCCGTACGTGCTCGGCCTGCCGTTCATCCTGTTCTGGATGCTGACCTGGGTCGTGCTGACCTCGGTCGTGCTGGCCGTGATCTACAGGCTCGACCCGGCCAACCGGAGCGGCGAGTGACCGCGCTGCTGGTGGTCGTGGCCACCGTGCTGGTCGCGGTGGCGTTGGCGCTGCAGGCCCGCCGCGGCCGCGACATGGACCTGGAGCAGTGGTCGGTCGGCGGACGGGGCTTCGGCTCGGTCTTCGTGTTCCTGCTGATGGCCGGCGAGATCTACACGACCTTCACCTTCCTCGGCGGCTCCGGCTGGGCCTACGGCAAGGGCGGCCCGGCCTTCTACATCCTGTGCTACGGCTCCATCGCCTTTGTCATGTCGTACTGGCTGCTGCCCACGCTGTGGCGCTACGCCAAGCGCAAGGGCCTGCTGTCCCAGGCCGACTTCTTCACGGCCAAGTTCGACAGCCCCGGCCTCGGCGTGCTGGTGTCGCTGGTCGGCGTGGTGGCGCTGGTGCCCTACCTGGTGCTCCAGCTCAAGGGCCTGGGCATCATCGTGTCGGAGACCTCCGGCGGCCGGATCCCGTACGCGGTGGCGATCATCGCCGGCACGGTCGTGCTGGCCGCGTACGTGACGATCTCCGGCGTGCGGGGCTCGGCCTGGACCGCCGCGCTCAAGGACGTGATGATCCTGGTGGTCGTCGTGTTCCTCGGCATCTACCTGCCGCTGCACTACTTCGGCGGCTTCGGGCCGATGTTCCACGCCATCGACGCGGCCAAGCCGGGCTTCCTCACGCTGCCGGCCAAGGGCATGAGCCCCAGCTGGTTCGTGTCCACGGTGCTGCTGTCGGCCTTCGGCTTCTACATGTGGCCGCACTCGTTCGGCGCCGTCTACACCGCCCGCGACGAGCGGGTCTTCCGCCGCAACGCGGTCGTGTTGCCGCTGTACCAGCTGATCCTGCTGTTCGTGTTCTTCGCGGGCTTCGCCGCCGTGCTGGTCGTGCCGGGGCTCAAGGGCAGCGACGGCGACCTGTCGCTGCTGCGCATCACCGCCAAGACCTTCGACCCGTGGTTCGTCGGCGTGGTCGGCGGCGCCGGCGTGCTGACCGCCCTCGTGCCGGGCTCGCTGATCCTGATGACCGCGGCGACCATGCTGGCCAAGAACGTCTACCGGGCGGCCCGGCCGGCCACCACCGACCGACAGACCGTGGTGCTGGCCAAGGTCCTGGTGCCGGTGGTCGCGCTGATCGCCCTGTACTTCACGTTCAACGGCGGCGACACCATCGTCTCCCTGCTGCTGATGGGCTACTCGCTGGTCACGCAGCTGTTCCCGGCGATGATCCTCAGCCTGTGCCGTCGACGCATGGTCAACGCCGCCGGCGCGGCCGCCGGCATCGTCGTCGGGGTGTCGATCGTCGCGGCGTTCACCGTCAGCGGGGCGACGCTGGCCGGCCTGGCCCCGTGGCTGCCGCAGCCGCTCAAGGACCTCAACACCGGCGTGGTGGCGCTGGTGGCCAACGCGCTGGTGCTGGGCCTGGTCACGATGATCACCCGTCGCCACCGTGCGGTGCGGGGTGCCCCTTCCGAGCCGGTCGCGGCCTGAGATGGGCGACGCACAGCTGTCCGGGTGCTGACGCAACGTCACCGAAACCGGGCGGGTAGGGCCGCGGAAATGCCCTGTTAACACCGCACCGCCGACAGTTCACGCCCGCGAAACATGACGCGAAGGCCGGCGAAACAGCGGCTGGTGAAGCTTCCGTGCAACTGGCGCCCGCACGGGAGGACGATGTGAACACAGGAGACACCGCCTGGGTATTGGCCAGCGCCGCGCTGGTCATGCTGATGACACCGGGACTCGCGTTCTTCTACGGCGGCATGGTCCGCTCCAAGAGCGTGCTGAACATGCTCATGCTGAACTTCATCGCGCTGGCCGTCGTCACCGTGCTGTGGATGCTGTACGGCTACAGCGAAGCCTTCGGCAACGACTCGTTCGCGGGGCTGTTCGGCAACTTCGACAACGCCGGCCTCGCCGGCACCGTCGGGCAGCTGACCGGGCCGAAGGACCATCAGATCCCGGTGCTGGCGTTCGTCATGTTCCAGCTGATGTTCGCGGTCATCACGCCCGCCCTGATCTCCGGCGCGATCGCCGACCGGACCAAGTTCTGGTCCTGGGTGATCTTCCTCGGCGTGTGGGTCACCATCGTCTACTTCCCGGTGGCGCACTGGGTGTTCGCCTTCGACTCGTCCGACGGCTCGGTGCTGGGCGGCTGGCTGGCCAACAAGGTCAAGGCGCTCGACTTCGCCGGCGGCACCGCGGTCCATATCAACGCCGGCGCCGCCGGCCTGGCCTTGGCCATCCTGCTCGGCCGCCGCAAGGGCTGGCCCAAGGAGCCGATGCGTCCGCACAACGTGCCGTTCGTGCTGCTGGGCGCCAGCCTGCTGTGGTTCGGCTGGTACGGCTTCAACGCCGGCTCCGCGCTGGGCGCCAGCGACCTCGCCTCCGTCGCCTTCACCACGACCACGGTGGCCACCGCCGCCGCCGTCCTCGGCTGGCTGATCACCGAACAGGTCCGTGACGGCAAGCCCACCACGTTGGGCGCGGCTTCCGGCGCGGTTGCCGGTCTGGTCGCGATCACTCCGGCTTGTGCCTTCGTCAACCCGCTGGGCGCCGCGGCCATCGGCCTGATCGCCGGCGTGGTCTGCGCGCTGGCCGTCGGCCTCAAGTTCCGCCTCGGCTTCGACGACTCCCTCGACGTGGTCGGCGTGCACCTGGTCGGCGGCATCGTCGGCACCCTGCTCATCGGCTTCTTCGGCACCACCAGCGTCAACTCCGCCGGGGCCGACGGCCTGTTCTACGGCGGCGGCTTCACCCAGTTGGGCAAGCAGGCCATCGGCGCGTTCTCGGTGCTGGCCTACTCCTTCGTGGTCACCTTCATCATCGGCTGGGTCATCAAGAAGACGATCGGGTTCCGGGTCGACGCCGAGGCCGAGGTCACCGGCATCGACGAGAGCGAGCACGCCGAGACCGCCTACGAGTTCGGCGGCATCTCCGGCGGCGGCCGGATCGCCGGCAAGGTGTCGGGCGTCAGCACGGTACTGGAGGGAAGCAAGTCATGAAGCTGGTGACGGCGATCATCAAGCCGTTCGTGCTCGACGACGTCAAGGCGTCGCTGGAGCGGCTGGGCGTGCTGGGCATGACGGTCAGCGAGGTGCAGGGCTTCGGCCGGCAGAAGGGCCACACCGAGGTCTACCGCGGCGCCGAGTACGCCGTCGACTTCGTGCCCAAGCTGCGGGTCGAGGTGCTGGTCGACGACCTGAGCGCGGACAAGGTGGTGGACGCCGTGGTCGAGGCGGCCCGCACCGGCAAGATCGGCGACGGCAAGGTCTGGGTCGTGCCGGTGGAGACCGTGGTCAGGGTGCGGACCGGGGAACGCGGCAACGACGCTCTATGAGCGAGCTCGCGAGCTCATCATTCAACACCGTAGGCCGCCTCGCGGGAGCGCGGAGCGCTCTGCGCGAGGCGTTTCCGGGAGGCCTGGCATGACCGATCTGGGGGCTGTCACGGCCGATGACCTGGTGCGGGCGCGAGACTTGTTGCTCAAGCCCGCGCCGGGTCACCGCCGGCTACCGGCCGACGCCTTGCGCGAGGCGCTGGTCGACCTGCACGAGTTCTGGCTCACTGCCCACGCCGGCGCCGCCGGCGTGGGCGGCGGGGCCGCCCTGGTGGCCGTCGGGGCCTTGGGGCGCAGAGACTTCGTGCCCGGCTCGGACCTCGATCTCGTTCTCGTCCACACTGGACGAAAAGACATCGAGTCCCTCGCCGAGAAGTTGTGGTATCCGCTGTGGAACAGCGGCATCGGGCTGGACCACTCGGTTCGGACCGTCGGCGAGGCGCTGCGGGTCGCCGGCAGCGACCTGCGGGTGGCGCTGGGGCTGTTGGAGGCGCGATTCCTGGCCGGCGACCAGGAAGTGGCCGAGCGGCTGATCAGCTCCGCCCGGCAGCAGTGGCGGGCCGGCATCCGGGACCGCCTCGACGAACTCACCGACCAGGCCAAGCGCCGCTGGGCGTCGTCCGGCGAGGTGGCGCACCGGGTGGAGCCCGACCTCAAGCACGGGCGCGGCGGGCTGCGGGACCTCCAGCTCGTGGACGCCCTTGCCGTCGCGCAGGTCATCGACCGTCCTGGCGCCGATGTCGAGCAGGCGCGGGAGCTGCTGCTCGACGTCCGTACGGAATTGCGGCGCGCCAGTGGAAAACCGCGTGACGTGCTGCACGCCCAGGAGGGCGACGAGGTCGCCACCGCACTGTCCATGGGGGACCGTTTCGGCCTCGCGCGGGCCTTGTCCTCGGCCGGGCGGACCGTCGTCTACGCCGTGGACGTCGCGCTGCGCTCGGCCCGGGCTGCCGCTCCCCGTAAGGGAATCGGCGCTTTCGGTCGGTCGGCGCTGCGGCGTGGCCCGGCCAGGCGGCCGTTGGACGACGGCGTTGTCTTGCACGGCAACGAAGTCGCCCTGGCCCGGGACGCCGTGCCCAGCCGTGACCCCGGGCTGCTGCTCCGGGTCGCCGGGGCGGCCGCCCGGTCCAACACCCCCATCGCGCCGGGAACTCTGACCCGCCTGGCCGATTCCTCACCCGAGCTGCGCAAGCCGTGGCCGCGGGAGGCCCGGGACGAGCTGCTCGGGCTGCTGGGCACCGGTCCCGGTTTGATCGACGTCGTCGAGGCGTACGACCGAACCGGCTTGTGGGGACGGCTTTTCCCGGAATGGGGCGCCGTTCGCGACCTGCCGCCGCGGGATCTCGCGCACACCTGGACCGTCGACCGGCATCTCGTGCAGGCCACCGCCCAGGCCGCTCGCCTGTCCACCACCGTCTCCCGGCCGGATCTGTTGCTGCTGGCCGCTTTGCTGCACGACATCGGCAAGGGGCGCGACGCCGACCACTCCGAGGTCGGGGCGGCCCTGGCCACCCAGATCGGCGAGCGGCTCGGGTTGTGGCCCAACGACGTCCTGCTGTTGTCCGCCGCCGTCCGGCACCACTTGTTGTTGCCGCACACCGCCACCCGTCGTGACGTCGAGGACGAGGCCACCGTCGCCCGGGTCGTCGAGACCCTCGGCGGCGATCCCGCCCTGCTGGAGATCCTGCACGCGCTGGCCGAGGCCGATTCCCTGGCCACCGGTCCCGGCGTGTGGACCGACTGGAAGTCCGGTCTCATCGCCGACCTGGTCCGTCGCTGCCGCTCCGCCATGGCCGGCGAGCCCTCACCTCGCCCCGAGCCCCTCGACGCCTCCCAGCAGTCCTTGGCGCAGAAGGTTTCCCTCTCGGGTAAGCCCGACGTTCTCATCACCGAGGACGGCCAGTCCGCCACCGTCACCGTCGTCGCCCCCGACCGTCCCGGCCTTCTCTCCCGGGCCGCCGGCGTCCTGGCCCTCAACTCCCTCGAGGTCCACTCCGCCGCCCTTCGTTCCCATTCCGACGTCGCCGTGGACGTCTTCTCCGTCTCTCCTCGCTTCGGCTCCCTCCCCGATCCCGGCTTGATCCGGGAGCAGCTCACCAGGGCCATTGCCGGCGAGCTTCACCTCGACGAACGCCTCGCCGCCAAGGAACGCGACTACGGCGGCCCTCCCTCCGACGCCCCGCCCCCTCGCGTCCTCTGGTTCGACGACGAGGCCGCCGGCGCCATCGTCATGGAGCTCCGCGCCGCCGACCGCATCGGCCTGCTCCACCGCCTCGCCGCCACCCTCGAAGCCGCCAAGCTCGACATCCGCTGGGCCAAGGTCGCCACCCTCGGCGGCACCGTCGTCGACTCCTTCTGTCTCGTCCCCCAGGACGGCGAGCACCTCGACCCCGCCCGCCGCCGCACCATCGAACGCGCAGTCCTGACCGCCGCCCGAGGCTGACCCCACCCTGTCAACCCTCTGACGTTTGGAAGGGACCATTCCTCACGTTCAACGTGAGGAATGGTCCCTTCACTCAGGTCAGGGCGTCAGCACCAGGCGGATCGGGTCGTTGACCTTTTCGGCCAGTTGGCGCACGGCTTCGGCGGCGTCCTCGAAGCGGAAGGTGCCGCTGATCGAGCCGGAGAAGTCCAGCCGGCCGTGGCCGGCGAGCTTGATGAGCTCCTCGAGGTGCACGGGCAGGCCGCCGTAGTGGCCGAGCAGGCGGTGCTGTGCGGCGCTGAAGGCGGTGTCGTTGGGGAGGGACAACGCCTGCCCGGACAGGCCGACGAGCACGAGTGCCCCGTTGCGGGCCAGGACGCTGTCGGCCTGGGTGCGCACGGCGGGCACGCCGGCGAAGTCGAAGGCGTAGTCGAGGCCGAGGCCGTCGGTGGCGGCGAGGACCTGCCGACGGAAGTCGGAGGCCATGGGGTCGAGGGCGACGTCGGCGCCGAGCTTGAGGGCACGCCCACGAGCGTGAGGCAGCGGGTCGACGGCGACGATGGGGGCGGCGCCGGCGAAGCGCAGCAGCTGCACGCCGTGCGCGCCGAGACCGCCGACGCCCCAGATGCCGGCGGACTGCGCGGGGCGAAGCCCGGCGGTCTGCGTGATGGCGGCGTACGGGGTGGAGACGGCGTCGGGAATGATCGCGGCCTGCTCGATGGGCAGGCTGTCCGGGATGGCGTACACGGTCGCCAGCCGCGCGAGGGTGTAGTGCGCCCAACCGCCGTCGAACTGGACGCCACGGGTCAGCCCGTTGAGACAGCCGGGCCGCCGCCGCACGCAGTTGGCACACCGCCCGCACGCCATGCCGGCCATCAACAGCACCCGCTGCCCCGCCGGGTACACGTCCGCGGGCACCCCTTCGCCCAGTTCGGCGATCGTGCCGGCGACCTCGTGCCCGAGGGTGACCTTCTCCAGCTCGTTGCCGGGCAGCCGCAGCGTGCCGTCGATCAGGTGGATGTCGGACAGGCACACGCCCGCGGCCTCGACCTTCACCAGCACCTCGCCGGGGCCGGGCGTCGGCACCGGCACCTCCTCGACGGCGAACTCGAGGGTGCGGAGGTTGAGCCGTCCGGCCGGCATCGTGGCGCTCATGAGACTGGTGGGTACCGCTGCGGCTACCCTCGACGCAACACCACCGTCTAGTTGCGAGGTCGTGCGGACTGTGTTCGACACCCTTTCTGACCGGCTCTCGTCGGTATTGGCGAACCTGCGTGGCAAGGGTCGCCTGTCCGACGCGGACATCGACGCCACCTGCCGGGAGATCCGGATCGCCCTGCTGGAGGCGGACGTCGCCCTGCCGGTGGTCCGCACGTTCATCGCGGGCATCAAGGACCGGGCCAAGGGCGCGGAGGTCTCCGGCGCGCTGAACCCGGCCCAGCAGGTCGTCAAGATCGTCAACGAGGAGCTCATCGGCATCCTCGGCGGCGAGACGCGCCGGCTGAACCTGGCCAAGACGCCGCCCACAGTGATCATGCTCGCCGGCCTGCAGGGCGCCGGCAAGACGACACTGGCCGGCAAGCTGGCGGCCTGGCTGCGCAAGCAGGGCCACACCCCGATGCTGGTCGCCTGCGACCTCCAGCGCCCCAATGCCGTCACCCAGCTCCAGGTCGTCGGCGAGCGCGCCGGCGTGCCGGTGTTCGCGCCCGAGCCGGGCAACGGCGTCGGCGACCCGGTGCGGGTGGCCAAGGCCGGCCTGGACGAGGCCAAGCGGGCCCAGCACGACATCGTCGTCGTCGACACCGCCGGCCGCCTCGGCATCGACGAGGAGCTGATGCGGCAGGCCGCCGACATCAAGGCCGCCGTGCAGCCCGACGAGGTGCTGTTCGTGGTCGACGCGATGATCGGCCAGGACGCGGTGACCACCGCCGAGGCGTTCCGCGACGGCGTCGGCTTCACCGGTGTGGTGCTGACCAAGCTCGACGGCGACGCCCGAGGCGGCGCCGCGCTGTCCGTGCGCGAGGTCACCGGCCAGCCCATCCTGTTCGCCTCCAACGGCGAGAAGCTGGACGACTTCGACGTCTTCCACCCGGACCGGATGGCCAGCCGGATCCTGGGCATGGGCGACCTGCTCACCCTGATCGAGCAGGCCGAGCAGCACTTCGACCAGGAGAAGGCGCAGCAGACCGCGGCCAAGCTGGGCACCGGCGAGCTGACGCTGGAGGACTTCCTCGAGCAGATGCTGGCGGTCCGCAAGATGGGCCCGATCGCCAACCTGCTGGGCATGCTGCCCGGCGCCGGCCAGATGAAGGACCAGCTGGCCAACTTCGACGAGAAGAAGCTGGACCGGCTGCAGGCCATCATCCGCGGCATGACGCCGGCCGAGCGGGCGGACCCGAAGATCATCAACGGCTCGCGGCGGCTGCGCATCTCCAAGGGCTCCGGCGTCGCCGTGAGTGAGGTGAACGACCTGGTCACCCGCTTCTTCGAGGCCCGCAAGATGATGAAGCAGATGGCCGGCCGGATGGGCTTCGGCGGTGGCGGCGGCAGCCGCAAGGGCAAGAAGGGCAAGAAGGGCAAGGGCGGTCGCGGGCCGACCCCGCCCAAGATGCGCGGCGGCTTCCCGGGCCTGCCCGGTGGTCTGCCGGCCGGCCTGCCTGACCTGTCCGGCATGCCCCCGGGCCTGCAGGAGCTGCCGCCCGGCCTGGCCGGCCTCGACCAGCTGCCGCCCGGCTTCGACCCGAAGAAGTTCAAGTTCGGCAAGGACCAATGAGCGGTTTTCACCTGCGTGGCGTCGTCCTGCCGGACGGCGAGGAACGTGACCTCTGGGTCGTCAACGGGCGGGTGCGTACCAAGGAGGTGCCGGGCGCGGAGACCATCGTGGACGGTGGTTTCCTGCTGCCCGGCATGGTCGACGCGCACTGCCACGTCGGCCTCGGCCCGGACGGCGGCACCACCCTGGACGAGGCGGCCGCGCAGGCCGAGCTCGACCGCGACAACGGCACGCTGCTGATCCGCGACTGCGGCGTGCCGATCGACACCCGCCCTCTCCAGGAACGGCTCGACCTGCCCCGCATCGTGCGGGCCGGCCGGCACCTGTCGCGGCCCCGGCGCTACATCCGGCACGTCGGCGTCGAGCTCGAGGACCCGTCGCTGCTGCCGGCCGCGGTGGCCGAGCAGGCGGCCGAAGGCGACGGCTGGGTGAAGCTGGTCGGCGACTGGATCGACCGCGACCTGGGCGACCTCGCCCCGCTCTGGCCGGACGAGGTGGTCAAGGAGGCCGTTGCGGTCGCGCACGCGGCCGGGGCGAAGGTGACCGCGCACACGTTCGGCGAGGACGCGCTGCCCGGCCTGATCAACGCCGGCATCGACTGCATCGAGCACGGCACCGGCCTGACCGACGCCACGATCGCCGAGATGGCCGCCCGCGGCACCGCGCTGGTGCCGACCCTGATCAACATCGAGCTGTTCCCGT
Source organism: Kutzneria sp. (assembly GCA_036403095.1). Lineage (GTDB taxonomy): Bacteria > Actinomycetota > Actinomycetes > Mycobacteriales > Pseudonocardiaceae > Kutzneria. The sequence continues at coordinate 23,089 of DASWRQ010000025.1, forward strand.
CCATCGCGGACGGCGCCGAGAAGTACCCGGTCTACGCCGCCCACATGCGTGAGCTGCACGCCCGGGTGCGACACACCGTGAGCAGCGCGGTGGAGGCCGGGGTGCCGGTCTACGCCGGCACGGACGCGGGCGGCGGCGTCAAGCACGGCCGGCTGGTCGACGAGGTGATTGCCCTGCACGAGGCCGGGATGAGCCGCGAGCAGGCGCTCGGCGCCGGCTCCTGGGCCGCCCGGTCCTGGCTGGGCTGGCCGGGGCTGACCGAGGGATCACCCGCTGACCTGCTGGTATTCGGCGACGACCCACGAGATGATCTCCAGGTGCTGCGTGATCCGGCCATGATCATGCTGCGTGGACGGGTGGTTCGCTAGCGACTGGGGAGTGCCGGTGGACGAGCAGCGACAACAGGATCCGCCGGCCGGCCTCTCCTGGGGACTGACCGCGTTCCTGCTCGGCTTCGGCCTGTACTACGTGGTGTCACTGCTGATCATCGGCTTCCTGCCGGCCGCGGACGGGCCCCGCTCCGGCGTCCGCCTGTTGGTGCCGTTCGCCGCCAACCTGTTCCTCGGCCTGGTGCCGTGGTGGTTCTCCCGCCGGCGCGGCCGAGGGGCACGGGCCGACTTCGGCCTCCTGCCCAACCGCCGCGACTTCGCGGTCGGCCTGAGGTGGGGCATCGGGTCCCTCATCGCCGGCCTGCTGATCTCCCTGCTGCTCTCGAACCTGATCCCGCCGCAGACCTCGCAGGTCAGCACGCACCTCGACGGCTGGCTGGTCGGATACTCGCTGTTCCTGGTGATCGGCGCCCCGATCACGGAGGAACTGCTGGTCCGCGGCGCTCTGTGGGGCGCGCTGGAGCACTACGGGGTGCCGCGCCTGACCATCCTCGTCCTCACCGCGCTGGTCTTCGCCTTCATCCATCTCGAGCCGAGCCGGCTGGCCTCGCTGTTCGCGCAGGGCATCGCCATCGGCGGCGCCCGGCTGGCCACCGGGCGGGTCGGGGCCAGCATGGTCGCCCACGCCACCAACAACCTGCTGCCCGGGATCCTCACGATCGTGGGGATCTGACGCAGGAGTTGACTACATTCGTCAGGCGTCGGACCGAGGAGGGCCGGTGACACCACCGACAGCGCAGCTCGACTCACCCCCGGCCCACCGATGGGGCTTCGGCGCCTTCGTGCTCGCCGAGCTCGTGCTCATCCTCTCCGCGGTGTTCCTGTTCGCGGCGGCCGGCCCGGTCGACGCGGGGGAGCCCATCCCGCCGATCGTCATCGTCGTGGTCACCGCGCTGCCGACGATGCTGGCCGCCGGCGTCGCCGTGCTGGCCACCCTGCTCCGCGGCAACGGGCCCGTGATCGACCTGCGGCTGAAGTGGAGCTGGCCGGACGTGCGGGCCGGCCTCAAGCTCGGGCTGGCCGGCCTGGTGCTGACCGCCGTCGCCGCGGTGATCTGGGCCCGGACCATCGGCAAGCTCGACCCGTCGTCCGCGCTGGCCTCCGTGGTCGACGCCCAACCGCTGCCGCCCGTGCTCGGCGTGGTGATGTTCGTCTACACCTGGCTGATCGGCCCGGCCTGCGAGGAGCTGGTCTTCCGCGGGCTGCTGTGGGGGGCCATCGAGCGGCTGAGCTGGAGCCGCTGGGCCGCGTTCGTGCTGAGCACCGCGATCTTCGCCGTCAGCCACCTCGAGCCGCTGCGCACCTCGTTGCTGCTGGTCATCGCCATCCCGATCGGCTGGGCCCGGCTGGTCACCGGCCGCCTGCCGGCCAGCATCGTCGCCCACCAGATCAACAACTTCGTCCCGGCCCTGGGCATTCTGCTGATGTCCCTGGGCATCTGGCGGTGACCACCCCGGCGAGTCACGCTCTCCGGCACACCGAAACACGGTCTCAGGCCGGGGCCGATTGGTGTCCGCCCGGGCCCGTCTGGCAGAATGGACGGCTGTCCGCCATTGCCGGTCCCTCTCGCTGTGCCGTGGCGTCCTGAAACCTGAGCGCAAAGATCGTGTCCCCACGCGGTCCGACGTGCTCGACCCGGAGCAACGAGAGCCTGAGGAGTACCACCACCCGTGGCCGTCAAGATCAAGCTGCAGCGGCTCGGCAAGATCCGCCAGCCCCAGTACCGGATCATTGTCGCCGACTCGCGCGCCCGCCGTAGCGGCAAGGCGATCGAGACGATCGGCAAGTACCACCCGCTGCAGGAGCCCAGCTTCATCGAGGTCGACACCGAGCGGGCGCAGTACTGGCTGGGCGTCGGCGCGCAGCCGACCGAGCCCGTGCAGCGCATCCTCGAGATCACCGGTGACTGGCAGAAGTTCAAGGGCCTGCCGGGCGCCGAGGGCACGCTGAAGCACCGCGCGCCGAAGCCGGACAAGCAGGAGCTGTTCAACGCCGCGCTGGCCGCCGCCGGCGAGGAGCCGACGACCGAGGCCACCACGCCGAAGAAGAAGGCGTCCGCCAAGAAGGCCGAGTCCAAGGACGAGGCCGCCGCTGAGGAGAAGTCCGAGGGCGGCGAGGCGTGAGTTTGCTCGCGGACGCGCTCGAGCACCTCGTCCGGGGCATCGTCGACCACCCTGACGATGTTCGGGTCAACCTGCTGACCACCCGCCGCGGCCGCACCCTCGAGGTGCACGTCCACCCGGACGACCTCGGCAAGGTGATCGGCCGGGGCGGCCGGACCGCCACCGCCCTGCGCACCGTGATGGCCGGCATCGGCGGTCGCGGCGTGCGGGTGGACGTGGTGGACACCGACCGTTGAGCAGTCCCGACGTTCGTGTGGTCGGACGGGTCGTCAAGCCACACGGCATCCGTGGCGAACTCGTCGTGGACGTGCACACCGACTCCCCCGAGGAGCGGTTCGTGCCGGGCTCCACGCTGGGTACCCGCGCGCGTGACGGCAAGTCCGGAACGATCACCATCGCAGCCGTCCGGCCTCACACCGGGCGGCTGCTGGTGACGTTCGAGGGCGTCGCCGGCCGGGACGCGGCCGAGGCCATGCGCGGCCTGCTGCTGGTGGTCGACGCGTCAGATCTCGCGCCGTCCGACGACCCCGACGAGTTCTACGACCACGAGCTCGAAGGGCTCGAGGTGGTGGACGTGCGGGGTGCTCGCGTCGGCGTGGTCGCCGAGGTGCTGCACACCGCGGCCAGCGAGCTGCTGGCCGTCCGCCGCGACGACGGCAGCGAGGCACTGGTGCCGTTCGTCACAGCGATCGTGCCGACCGTGGACGTCGCGGCCGGCCGCGTGGTCGTCGACCCGCCCGAGGGACTGCTGGACGCGTGATGCGCATCGACGTGCTCACCATCTTCCCGGAGTACCTCGAGCCGCTGCGGGCCGCGCTGCTCGGCAAGGCCATCGACAAGAAGCTGATCACCGTCGACGTGCACGACCTGCGCGACCACACCCATGACGTGCACAAGGCCGTGGACGACAGTCCCTACGGCGGCGGGCCCGGCATGGTGATGAAGCCGCAGGTCTGGGGCGAGGCGCTGGACGCCGTGTGCGCGCGCGAGGGCGACGGCACGACGCCGGAGGCTGGTACGACACTGCCCCGGCTGATCGTGCCCACGCCTGCGGGACGGCCGTTCACGCAGGAGATGGCTCGCGAGTACGCCGCGCTGCCGTGGCTGGTCTTCGCCTGCGGCCGTTACGAGGGCATCGACCAGCGGGTCGTGGACGACTCCGCCGGCCGGATGCAGGTCGACGAGGTCTCCATCGGCGACTACGTGCTGGTCGGCGGCGAGGTGGCGGTGCTCGTCATGGTGGAGGCCGTGGCCCGGCTGCTGCCCGGCGTGCTGGGCAATCCGGCTTCCGCCGAGCAGGACTCGTTCTCCGACGGCCTGCTGGAGGGTCCCAGCTATACCCGGCCCGAGGTGTGGCGCGGGCTCGCCGTGCCGAGCGTGCTGCGCTCGGGCAACCACAAGCTGATCGAGCGGTGGCGGCGCGACCAGGCCCTGGAGCGCACCTTCCACCGCCGGCCCGAGCTGCTCGACCGGCTCGCCGACGACCAGCTCGACAAGCACGACCGGGCGCTGCTGGACCGCCTGCGCGACCCGGACCACCCCTAACCCCCCGATTTGGGCCTGCCGATCTCGTCTGGCACACTGGACAGGTTGCTGCACCCGGCCATCACGGCTGGCGTGCGCCAGTTGGGCCAGACCCCCAGGCAGGACCAGCACCCGGATTCCCGGCAGTGGAGTTCGTTCGTGCGTTTCGCGGGGGTTGTACGACAGACACCCGAAGGACGAGGACGGACCACCGATGAACACCCTGGACGCTCTGGACGCTCAGTCGCTGCGTTCCGACATCCCGGACTTCCGTCCGGGCGACACCCTGAAGGTCCACGTCCGCGTCATCGAGGGTTCGCGCGAGCGCGTCCAGGTGTTCCAGGGCGTCGTGATCCGCCGGCAGAACGGCGGCATCCGCGAGACCTTCACCGTTCGCAAGATCTCGTTCGGCGTCGGCGTCGAGCGCACCTTCCCGGTGCACTCCCCGAACATCGCCGAGATCGAGCGCGTGACCCGCGGCGACGTGCGCCGCGCGAAGCTGTACTACCTGCGCGACCTGCGCGGCAAGGCCGCCAAGATCAAGGAGAAGCGGGACGCGCTCCCGGCCAAGGCTTCCTCCTGATCGAACTCTCGTATCGCCCCGGTGAGCACCGACGAGGCCCGGGACGAGCGCGACGACGCGGAACGGCCCTTGCCGCCATCCGAGGATGGCGGCAAGGGCCGTAAGCGCGCCGGCTCCTTTTTCCGGGAGACGGCGATCCTGATCGGGATCGCCCTCGTGCTGACCGTCCTGATCCAGACCTTCCTGGCCAAGGTCTACGTCATCCCGTCCGGCTCCATGGAGCAGACGCTGCACGGCTGTGCCGGCTGCACCGACGACCGCGTGCTGGTCGACAAGGTCGTCTACCGGTTCCGCGACCCGTCGCCCGGCGACGTCGTGGTGTTCCGGGGCCCGCAGGCCTGGACGCACAACGACTTCACCGCCGAGCACTCCGGCAACCCGGTCGTGCAGGGGCTGCAGTGGCTTGGCTCGCTGGTCGGGCTGGCCCAGGTCGACGAGCGAGACTTCGTCAAGCGGGTCGTCGCCGTGGGCGGGCAGACCATCCGGTGCTGCGACCCCAAGGGCCGCGTGCTGGTCGACGGAAAGCCGTTGGACGAGCCGTACATCTACTACCTACCCGGCAGCAAGCAGCACATGGACGACTTCGCCCCGGTGACGGTGCCGGCCGGGCGACTGTTCGTGATGGGCGACAGCCGGCAGAACTCCAACGACTCCCGGTTCCAGGGCGGCGGCGGGGTCAACGGCACCATCGGCGTCGACGACGTGATCGGCAAGGCCCGGCTGATCGTGCTGCCGCCGGGGCGCTGGGGCTTCATCTCCGACCACGATCCGCAGGTCGCCGCGGGTGGTCTGGCGCTGCTGTGGTGGCGGCGTCGGGATTGGGCGAATTCGCTACTACCCGTGTAGGGGACCGTACGGCCAGCTGTACCTCGACCCCACTGGCGCTAGCGTAACCTGGCGCGGTGACCGACGTCGTGCCCTCGCAGAACCAGCAGAGCAACCCGGAGCCGGAGGAACCCACAGCGACTTCTTCCGAATCCGCGCAGGCCGAGTCGGAGCCGGGCCTTCTCGCGGGCGCCGCCACGTCGCGCACCCGCCGTCGGCGCAAGCCGGAGAAGAAGCGGTCGTTCTGGAAGGAACTGCCGATCCTGATCGTCACCGCCCTGGTGCTGACGATCCTGATCCAGACGTTCCTCGCGCGCGTCTACGTCATCCCGTCCGAGTCGATGGAGATGACGCTCATCGGCTGTGACGGCTGCACCGACGACCGGGTGCTGGTCGACAAGCTGACCTACGACTTCGCGAGCGTGTCGCCCGGCGACGTGATCGTGTTCAAGGCGCCGGACAACTGGGACAAGAGCGAGTTCCAGGCCCAGCAGTCGAGCAACCCGATCATCAGGGGCTTCGAGAACTTCGCGTCGGCCATCTCGCTGTACCCGCCCAACGAGTACGACCTGATCAAGCGGGTCGTCGCGGTCGGCGGCCAGACCGTGCAGTGCTGCGACAACAACCGGGTCGTGGTCGACGGCAAGCCGCTCAACGAGCCGTACATCTACTGGCGCACCGACTATCCGCCGACTCAGATGACGTTCGGGCCGGTGAAGGTGCCCGACGGCAAGCTGTGGGTGATGGGCGACAACCGCAACAACTCCGACGATTCCCGGTTGCAGGGTCACGGTGACCTGCTGGCCGGCGCCGTCCCCGTGGCCAACGTGATCGGCAAGGCCCGGGTGATCGTGCTGCCGCCGAGCCGGTGGGGCGGCGTGACCACCGTCGACCCGCAGGCCCAGGCCTCCGCGCTGCATGCGCCGGCCTGGCAGGAGGGTCTGCCGGCCGGCGTCGGTCTCGCCGCCGCCTTCCCGACCTTGTGGGTGGGCCGGCGGATACGCCGCAAGATGTTCGGACTGTTCGCCCGGGGCGACCGCTGAGGTGGTAGTCGCGGGCGACGAGCTTCGGCCCCAGCGGGCGGTCATCCGGGGCAGCACGGGCAACTGGGCTTTGCAATCGGCGCTGGACCGGCGCGGTTTAGGACCTGTCGCCGGCGTGGACGAGGCCGGGCGGGGCGCCTGTGCCGGGCCGCTCGTCGTCGCATCGTGCGTGCTGCGGCCCGGCGATGCCCGCCGGCTCGAGGGACTCACCGACTCCAAGCTGCTGACCGAGCTCGCGCGGGAGCGGATGTACGACCTCGTGCTGGCCCGGGCCGTCGACTTCGCCGTCATCGTGATTCCGGCGGCCGAGGTCGACCGGATCGGTGTGCACGTGGCCAACATCGAGGGCATGCGGCGCGCGGTGGCCCAGCTCACCACCCATCCGGGTTATGTTCTGGTCGACGGCTTCAAGGTGCCCGGGCTGACCGCGCCCAGCACCGCCGTGATCAAGGGGGACCAGGTGGCCGCCTGTGTGGCCGCCGCCTCGGTGCTCGCCAAGGTGACCAGGGACCGGATCATGACGGAATTGCACGACGAGCTTCCGCGTTACGGCTTCGACGTGCACAAGGGTTACTGCACTGCCGAGCACACCGCCGCGCTGAACGAGCACGGTCCGACCGGCGAGCACCGCTGGTCGTACGTGAACGTCGCCGCGGCCGGCCGGTTGCACAACATGTGCCCTCCGCACGAGGTGGCACGCCGCGTGGTTCAGAATGGAGCGTCCCCGGAGGTCGGGGTACCTGGCTCACGACGAGGAGGGACGCGGGTCCGATGAGCGCGGAGGATCTCGAGAAGTACGAGACCGAGATGGAGCTTCAGCTCTACAAGGAGTACCGCGACATCGTCGGTCAGTTCTCCTACGTGGTGGAGACCGAGCGCCGGTTCTACCTGGCCAACGCCGTCGACGTCCAGGTGCGCAACGCCGAGGGCGAGGTCTACTTCGAGGTGCGGATGTCCGACGCCTGGGTGTGGGACATGTACCGCCCCGCTCGGTTCGTGAAGAACGTCCGGGTCATCACCTTCAAGGACGTCAATGTCGAGGAGCTCGACAAGCCCGACCTGCGGCTGCCCGAGGACGGCCCCTTCGGCGCCGGCGGCGGCCCCGCCACCTGACAGACACGGGGGAAGGGGGCTCTGCCTAAAGGCGGAGCCCCCTTCGCCATGCCTGCACCCTGGTCCCGGGTTACCCCGTCCCGCCGCGCAAGCCCCCGGCCCCCTGTCGCGGTCTGCCTCCGACGCCGCGTCCGCACTGGCGCTCTGAGCAGCCCATTTCCGCCACCGGCCTCGATTCGCGGCGCAGCTCTCACGCTTTTCGGCCACACGGCCCCGCCCCACCCAACCACAGAACTCGGGGGTGCGTAGGCACTTCGATCGAGCCCTGTGGACAACTCCGGAGTTGTCCACATATGTCCGAATGGCGTAGCGTCTGCTGCGTCGTTCGGAGCACTGTCGAACGCATGACCGGCGAGCGATGCAGTGCACTCACCCCGACCGAGCTGGGTCGCAGGGGCGAAGACCTGGCGGCCTTCTTCCTGGAGAGCCAGGGCCTGGTGGTCCTGTCCAGGAACTGGCGATGTCCCGAGGGCGAGCTGGACATCGTCGCCGCGGACTGGGCCCGCGGCCGACTCGTGGTGTGCGAGGTGAAGACGCGCTCGGGCACGGCCTTCGGCAAGCCGGCCGAGGCGGTGGACCACATGAAGGCGACCCGGATCCGCCGACTCACCCATCGATGGCGGGCGACGTACAGCATTCCCTACTGCGACACCCGTTTCGACATCGTCTCCATCCTGTGGCCGGGCCACGGGCCGGCGCAGGTCGAGCATCTCCGGGGAGCCTTCTGATGTCGTTGTCGCGCACGTGGTCCGTGGCGCTGCTCGGCGTGGACGGGGTGCCGGTGGAGATCGAGGCCGACGTCAGCCACGGCAAACCCAAGGTGCAGCTGCTGGGCCTGCCCGACACCGCGCTGAACGAGTCGAAGGACCGGGTCCGCGCGGCGGTTCGCAACTCCGGACTGGAGTGGCCGGACCAGGTCACGCTGGCGCTGTCCCCGGCCGACCTGCCCAAGGGCGGTTCCGGCTACGACCTCGGCCTGGCCTGTGCCGTGCTCGCCGGCGCTGGCAGCGTGCCGCAGACGAAGCTGTGCGGCACGGTGCTGATCGGCGAACTGGCTCTGGACGGTCGAATCCGGCCGGTGCGCGGTGTGCTGCCACGACTGCTCGCCGCGAAGCGGGCCGGCCTGAAGTGCGCCGTTGTGCCGAGGGAGTCGCTGCCCGAGGCCGCGCTCGTCGACGGCATCCAGGCGCTGGGCGCCTATCGCCTCGTGGACGTGTTGTCGTGGTTGAAGGACGAAGAGTCGGAGCTGGTCGCGCCGAGTCCACTCACGCCGATGACCCCGACGGCAGTGCTCGATCTCGTCGACGTCGTCGGCCAGCCCGAGGCCCGCTGGGCCTTGGAGGTGGCCGCGGCGGGAGCGCACAACCTGCTGCTCGTCGGACCGCCAGGCACCGGCAAGACCATGCTGGCCGAACGCATCGTGGGCTTGTTGCCGCAGCTCAGGCCGGACGAGGCGTTGGAGGTGACGGCCATCCACTCCATCGCCGGCGCGCTGTCCTCCGGCGTGCCGCTGATAACGCTGCCGCCGTTCATCGCCCCGCACCACTCGGCGTCCATGGCGTCGCTCGTCGGAGGCGGCATTGGCATGGCCCGGCCCGGTGCGATCAGCATGGCCCACCGCGGAGTCCTCTTCCTTGACGAGGCTTGTGAATTCGGCACGCCCCTGTTGGAGGCGCTGCGCACCGCCACCGAGGAGGGCGAGGTCCGGATCGCCCGTCGGGACGGCGTCGCCCGCTATCCCGCCCGGTTCCAACTGGTGCTGGCGACGAACCCCTGCCCCTGCGCGCCGATCCGAGAGGTCGACTGCCGATGCTCGCCCAACGAACGACGACGGTACTTCTCGCGGCTGTCCGGTCCGCTGCTGGATCGCATCGACATCCGTACCCGGATGCGCCCCATCCACGCCATGGACGACAGCGACCTCGGACCGCCGGAAGGCTCCGTGACGGTCCGGGAACGAGTGACCAAGGCGCGCGTGCGCGCCGTCGAGCGATGGGCCGAGCACGGCTGGCAGACCAACGCCGAGGTGCCGGGCCCGGCCCTGCGACGACACTTTCGGCTGCCGGCCAAGGCCATGCGACTGCTCGACCGCGGGCTGGAAACCGGCTTCGTCAGCGCCCGTGGCGCCGACCGGTGTCTTCGAATCGCCTGGACGCTGGCCGATCTGGCGGAGAAGGACCGTCCCGACGGTGACGACGTCGGGGCCGCCCTGGAGTTCCGGGACCGGAGGGCGGCGTGACGGCCGATGACGCCCGGCTGGCTCGGGCCTACCTGCTCCGGGTCGCGGAGCCACCGGCGCCGGAGGTGGTGTCTCTGGTGGCGGACCTCGGGCCGGTGCGGGCCGCCGAACTGGTCCGGGCCGGCAAGGCGGCCGCCGATGAGACGGCGGCGCGCCGGCACCTGGACTGCGCCGCGAAGGACCTGGAGCAGGCCGCGATCCGGCAGGCCCGGCTGGTGATCCCGGAGGACGAGGAATGGCCGGGGTGGCAGCTGCTGGCCCTGGCCAACGCCGCCGCCCGGGACGTGCCGGGCATGACGGAGCCGCTGGGGCTGTGGGTGCGCGGCGGTGCCCGCCTCGACGAACTCGTTCAGGAGGCGGTCGCGGTGGTCGGCGCCAGGGCCGCCACCAGCTACGGCGAGCAGGTCGCCGCGGAGATCGCCTACGACCTCGCCCAGCGGTCCGTGACGGTCGTTTCCGGTGCCGCGTACGGGATCGACGGCAGCGCGCACCGAGGAGCCCTGCGAGCCGGCGGCGCCACGATCGCGGTGCTGGCCTGCGGCGTCGACGTGGCCTATCCGGCGGGCCACACGGACCTGTTGGTCCGGATCATCGCCCAGGGGGCGGTGGTCAGCGAGTACCCGCCGGGCACCCGGCCGGCCAAACATCGTTTCCTGGTGAGGAATCGGTTGATCGCCGCGCTGGCCGGCGGCACGGTCGTGGTGGAGGCGGGCCATCGAAGCGGTTCGAGAAACACCGCCGCGACAACAAGTGCGCTCGGTCGCCCGCTGATGGCGGTGCCCGGTCCGGTCACCTCGGCGATGTCGGTCGGATGCCATGACCTGTTGCGCACGGCCGGGGCGACCGCGGTGTGCTCCGCGGAGCACGTGATGGCCGACGCCGGACGGATCGGTGTTGACGCAACTACTCGATCGGATGAACCCATGCGGACAACTGATGGCCTCGATCGGGTGATGCTGCGCGTGCACGAGGAGTTGCCATCTAGGGGCGGTGTGAGCGCTGAGCGCATCGCTGTCGGTTCCGGCGTGCCATTGTCGCGGGTCAGAGCGTTGCTGCCGGAACTGGAGTTGTTGGGGCTAGTCCAAAAGTGTGAAGCGGGGTGGTGCCGCGGACGGGGCTGAACGGGCAGAGGCCACTCCAACGGGTGTGGCGATGCTTGACCACGAACGGGTTGCGGCGCACCGTGTTGGGCTATGTGCCGTCACACGAGGGTCATCCGCGCGGGTGGACATCACGGGATCGGGCGCGTCGTCTCGCTGAGGCCGCATGCCGCCTCGCCGCTCGCGGGGATGTGACACGCATTCGATGCCCTCTTCACGACGGCCGGTTGCGCAGGAGCTGATCCGGCTCCGCCAGCGGCTGCCCGCTGACGTCGAGGCGGTGCTCGCGGACTACGAGCGGCACCTCCGGCTGGAACGCAACCTCTCCGAGCACACCGTGCGCGCCTACCTCGGCGATGTGGTGTCCCTGCTGGGACACCTGGCATCGGCCACGCCGTCGAACGCCGACGCCAGCACCGCCGGCGACCGCGTCGCTGGCACCACGACCGTCGGCGACCGTGACGCCGACGATCGTGCCGGCGATAGCAATGCTGTGGGCGATGACGACCGCGGTGCCGAGGACGCGCCGCTGCCGGTCGCGGTGGCCGATATCGATTTGGCTGCGTTGCGCGGCTGGCTCGGTGGGCTCCGCGCCGCCGGCGCGAGCCGGTCGACGCTGGCCAGGCGGTCGGCGGCGGCCCGGACGTTCACCGCATGGGCGCGTCGACGGGGGCACCTGGCGACCGATCCGGGGCAGCTGCTGATGGCGCCACGGCCGCATCGGACGCTGCCCGGGGTGCTCCGCCAGGAGCAGGCCGCCGCCATGTTGGCCGCCGCCGCGAGCGGGGCCGCCGAGGGCGCGGCGGTTGCTCTGCGTGACCAAGCTCTGTTGGAGCTGCTCTACGCCACGGGCGTCCGAGTGTCCGAGGTGTGCGGCCTGGACCTGGGCGACGTGGACTACTCCAGCCGAGTGATTCGCGTGCTCGGCAAGGGCGGCCGTGATCGTGTCGTGCCCTTCGGCCTACCGGCCGAGCGAGCGCTTCGTCGCTGGCTCGACGAGGGGCGATCCGCCCTGGTCAGGCCGGGTTCGCCGGCCGCGCTGCTGCTCGGCGCACGGGGCGGAAGACTCGATCAGCGGACGGCTCGGAAGATCGTGCACGGCGCGGTCGGTGCGGTACCCGGAGCAGTCGACACGGGGCCGCACGGCCTAAGGCACTCGGCCGCCACGCACCTGCTGGAAGGGGGAGCGGACCTGCGGACCGTCCAAGAGCTGCTCGGTCACGCTACGCTAGCCACCACGCAGCTCTACACCCACGTCACCGTCGAACGGCTTAAGGCGATCCATGAGCGAACCCACCCCCGTTCCTGAGGACGCCGGGGGAGGTTCCCGCACGGCAACCGTGCCCTCCCTGGAGACACGCGCCCCGGAGACGACAGCGATGCGCAACGGCAGCCACGGCCCGGCCGTCGGTGGCTCGCGGGGCTCGTATGGTGCGGGCCAGCCCGACGGGGTCCTTCCCGGCGACCAGCGCACGGCCGACGACGTCGAGGCGGGCATCGTCGCGCTGTGGCGCAGCTACGGCGCGAGCCGGGCCCAGGAGCTGCGGGACCGTCTGGTGCTGCACTACGCGCCGCTGGTCAAGTACGTCGCCGGCCGCGTCGGCACCGGCCTGCCCGCCCATGTCGACGTCGGCGACCTGATTCAGTCCGGCATCTTCGGCCTGGTCGACGCCATCGAGAAGTTCGAGCCCGAGCGCGGCCTGAAGTTCGAGACCTACGCCATGCAGCGCATTCGCGGCGCCATCCTCGACGACCTGCGCTCCCAGGACTGGGTCCCCCGTTCCGTCCGCAGCCGTGCCCGCGACGTCGAACGGGCCCTCGAACGCCTCGGCGGGCGGCTGCAGCGCACCCCCACCGACTCCGAGCTGGCCACCGAGCTGTCGATCACCATCGGCGAGCTGCGGGAGCTTTACGCCCAGCTGCAGCTCACCAGCGTGGTCGCCCTCGACGAGCTGATCGCCGCCGGCCGCGGCACCGCTTCGCTGGCCGAGACGCTGCCCGACGACTACGCCGAGGACCCCGTCGCCAATCTGGTCGACCAGGACAGCCGCCGCCAGCTCGCCGACGCCATCGCCCAGCTGGCCGAACGCGACCGCATCGTGGTCACCCTCTACTACTTCGAGAACCTGACCCTGGCCGAGATCGGCCGCGTCCTCGGCGTCACCGAGTCCCGCGTGTGCCAGCTCCACACCCGCGCCGTCCTCCGACTGCGCACCAAGCTCGCCGAGCAGTCGGAGAGCTGAACCGCCCCGGTCCTCGACGAGACAGCTGGGATGGATGCGCCCCGCGCCCCCATTGCCCAGCTGACTCGGGTCAGCTCACGGCACTGATCGTGATCGAGGTGACCGACGCGTTGTCCACCCCGATACGGGGGACCGGGACGCCGGGCGTGGGCGGCTCGGCGGTGGCGGCCATGCGGACCGGGCCGCCGTGGGTGACCAGCACTATGTCGAGGCCGGGACGGGCTTCGGCGTGACGTCGGAAAGCTCGGTGCACCCGGAAATACATGTCGGCGATGCTCTCACCGGTGTCGGGGCGGAGGAACGGCTCGCGCCACAGGCGGTCGACGGTGTCCTGGGCGGTCGGGTCGTCGGCGAACGGCGAGTCGAGCCGATGGCCCTCCAGCACGCCGAGGTTCTGTTCGCGGATCTCGGGATCGAACTCCAGGGTCAGGTCGAGGCGGGCGGCGATGATCTCGGCCGTCTCGCGGGCGCGGCTCAGGTCACTGGCGATGATGGCGGCGGGCCGAGGGCGCTGGGCCAACAGCTCGGCGGTGAGCTGAGCCTGGGCCCGGCCGGCGGCCGTGAGGCCACCTGCCTCGGCCGACTGGCCCTGGATACGGCCGGCCAGGTTCCACGTGCTCTCGCCGTGGCGGACCAGGTGCAGGACCGAAGGGCGTGTCGTCACCTCCGTCATCAGTACTGCATGCGGGGGTCGTCGTAGTTCTTGAACTCGATCACGTTGTTCGACGGATCGGCCAGGAACAGCGTGCGGTGCTGCTCGGCGGTGCCCTCGAAGCGGATCGACGGGCCGGAGAGCACCCGCAGCTTGCGGTGCTCGACCAGCCGTACCAGCCGGTCGAAGTCCTCGGACTGGGCGAAGCTGACGCCGAAGTGCCGCGGATAGGCCACGGCCTCGTCGGGCACGTCCTCGCACAGGTGGCAGACCAACTGGTCGCCGAAGAAGTCAAGGGTGATCCGGTCGTCGTACCGCCGGGCCAGCTTCGCGCCCAGCCCGAAGACGTAATACTCCAGCGCCTCGTCCAGGTCCCGGGCCGGGACGGCGATGTGACAGGCGTCGTACTGGTTGCGCATCCTCGTCTTTCCTTTGTCGCGTAAGGGTTTTCGGGTAGTGAGGTGGGTTGGGTGGTGGTGCGGGGTCAGGGAGTCAGTTGGAATGGCTCAGGGAGCGGGCGGTGGCGACACCGGTGGTGAGGGAGAGCAGGGTGTCGCCACGGAGGCCGCGACGCAGCGTCTCGACGCCGACGACGTCGTGGCTGGCGATGTTGCCGAGGTTGACGTGTGGGCCGACGGTGCGGACGAGCTCGACCTGGAGGTCCTTGGTCGGGGCCTCGAACATGACGGTGGCGGGGTCGAGAGCGTCGAGCACGGCGCCGAGGACGTCGGTGCGCATGTGGCCGTCGGGATTGGCGATGCCGCTGCGGCCGCTCTCCCGAGCCTCGGTGATGACCATGACAGCACCGGCGTCGAGGTCCTCGCGAAGAGCCTCGACCCAGTCGGCGGGGGTGAGCAGGGCGGAGCGATCCGCGTCCTTGTAGCCGACCTCGGACAGCACGGGCCGGTGGACGGACATCCGGCGCACGTAGTCGGCCTTGCTGTGCTGGTCGAGGGGAATGGTGCCGTTGGAGACCTCGATGTGGGTGGCCTCGGTCCGGTCGACCAACGCGAGGTAGTCGGCGAGCCGGTCGGTCCACACGGCGTGCTCGAACAGGGTGCCGCCGAAGTAGAAGTCGATGCCGGCCTCGCGGAGCACGGCGGCCTTGCGGTCGATGTCCTTGGTGACCAGCGCGGTGCCCCAGCCGAACTTGACCAGGTCGACGAGATGCCCGTGGCTCTGGACGACGTCGGTGAAGACACCGGTCGGCAGGCCGGGGTCGATCATCATGGTGGTGCCGTGCACGCCCCTGCTCATGCGGTGCCTCCTGGACTCGCAATGGTTGTTCGGCGACGTCATCGCGGGCCTCCGGCGGTCGCCAGCTCGGCCCGCAGCGCGCGGCGCAGGACCTTGCCGGTGGGCCCAGTGGGCAGCTCGGCGGTGACTTCGATGGTGGTCGGGCGCTTGTACCGGGTGAGCGCCCGCTCGCAGAGTTCGCGCAGGTCACGGGCGAGATCCTCGGCCCGTGCGCCGGGGTGGGCGGTGACGAAGGCGACGGCGACCTGCCCGAGCCGCTCGTGCGGGGCGCCGACGACGGCGGCGGAGCGCACGGCGGGATGGCCGAGCAGTACGTTCTCGATCTCCAGCGGGTGGATCTTCTCGCCGCCCCGGTTGATGACGTCGTCGGCGCGGCCGGCCAGCCGCACGAAGCCGGCCTCGTCGCGGACGCCGAGGTCGCCGGTGAGCAGCCAGCCGCGGGCATCGCGGGCCGACCGGGCGCGCTCGGCAACGTCGGCGGACAGGTCGAGGTAGTGGCTGACGACCTGGCGGCCCCGCAGCGCGACCATGCCCTCCTGACCGGGTGCGGCGGGACGGCCGTCGTGGCCCAGCACCGACAAGCCGATGCCGACCGGCAGGCCGACGGAACCGATGCGGCGCTCGGCGGGCTCGATCGGGTTGGCGGTGATCTGCCCGGCTGCCTCGGTCATGCCGTACGTCTCCAGCACACCGATACCCGTGTGCTCGGTGAACGCCCGCAGCGTGTGCTCCGGCAGCGGCGCGGAGGCCGAGCGCGCGAACCGGATGCCGCGCACTACGTCCTCGCCCGGCGCGGGCGCGGCGGCCAGCGAAGCGAGGATGGCCGGCACGGCGTTCAGCCAGGTCGGCCGCCACTGCTCGACACGGTCCCAGTACGCCTTCACGTCGAACCGGCGGTCGACCACCAGCGAGGCGCCGCTGACGACGTTGGCCAGCAGGCCCATCACCTGCGCGTTCACATGAAACAACGGCAGCGGTGTGTAGCCGCGTTGGTCGGGGCCGAACCCGTGATGCCGGGCGACCCGCCGCGCGGCGTGCATCAGCTGCCATTCGGACAGCGGAATGCCCTTGGGTGTGCCGGTCGTGCCCGAACTGGCCAGCAATACCGCCGGACGAAGCGCAGCGCCATCGCTCGGCCGGGCGGACGAGTTCGCCGGTCGGACCGGAATCGGGCCCAATTCCGTCAGCGACCACAATTCGGTTCCGTAGCCGAATGCGTCCGGTTCGTCCGTGGCCACCACGTCGACCCGAAGTCGTGAGATCGAATTGGACAGCTCCGACTCGGTGAGCCGTGGATCGAGCGGCACGGCCGTGAGTCCGGCCGCGAGCACCCCCAGATAAGCGGCGGTGAACGCAAGCGGATCGGCGGCCACGAGCCCGATCCGGGCCCGCCGCGGCAACGCCGTGGCACGACCGGCAGCACGCCAGAGCGCCGCGTGCGACGCCAGCTCCGACCAGGTGAGCGACCTGCCGTCCGCGCCGGCGACGAACGCCTCGGACGCGGGCCGTTCCTGCGCCCGTGCGGTCAGCAGCCGGGACACCACTGCCATGCGGCCTCCTCACGATGTGGGATGACCTGATCGATTCTTGACTTGATCGATGTGAGCCGCTTGGGAGCAACTTAAGAACCTGCTGTGCGCGACCGATTTGGGGGAATTGAGCCCCGATCGACAGCTATCCGACAGCGAATTCAGGTCACTCCTGTCGGCGGCGGTTCACGCCATGGCAACAGCCGTACGCGCTGCGTCGACAACAGCCGTAACGGATCCAGGTATTCGCTGCCTCGCCGCGCCCCCCAGTGCAGACATACCGCCGCGCAGCCCTCGTGACCGGGCATCAGCCGCCCCACCTCCTCACCGCGGCGGACCCACTGGCCGGTCGTCACCTCCGGCTGGACCGGCTCGTACGTGGTGCGTATGCCGCCCGCGTGGGTCACCGCCACCACGCCCCGGGTTGCCAGCGAGCCGGCGAAGGAAACCATCCCGTCCGCCGCTGCCAGCACCGGTTCGCCGGAGGCTCCGCCCAGGTCGACGCCGCGATGGCCGGGCCCGTACGTCGTCGCCGGTGGCTGGAACGGACGCAGCACCGGATGCGGCGGGCCCAACGGCCAGGCGTAGCGAGGAGGAGAAGAAGGAAAGGGCGAGGGAAGTGCGTGGGAGGGAGAAGCAGAGGGAGACGTGAAAGGGGGAGGTGCGGGCGGGGGAGGCGTGGGAGCGGAGGAAATGAAGAAAGCGGCGAGAGGAGGGGGCGAAGAGGAGGCCGAGGGCGCTGCCAGTGCGGGGGCGTTGGCGGCGAGGCCGGCGGTGGCCAGGGCGAGGGCGGTGAGGCCGGCGGCAGTCAGGGTGAGGGCGGGCATGGGGCCAGCGTCGACCACCAGAGCCGGGGGCGGCCTGCGGTGATGATCGACTTGTGGACAACTCGGGTGGTGGGATGGGGGCTGTGGACAACTGGGAGCCCGATTCGGGTGTTCCCGGGGTTCGGGCGTATGCTTCTCCTCGCGACTCGTGTATCGCGAGTCGACTTCGCGTGCCAGCGCTTACCCCTGATCAACGGGGTGACGCCGTCCGGCGGTCCCGAAGGCTGTGGCTCCTCGCAGAGGGTGGTGCGGCCGGCGGGTTCGGGCGGTGGCCAGGCACCAGGGCTATGGGTCACCCGACCCGTTGCGTCAACCGAACCGCGCGCCACCCGGCGCGCACGACACCAAGAGGTGCAACCGGCCATGGCCGTCGTCACCATGAGGCAGCTGCTTGACAGCGGCGTCCACTTCGGGCACCAGACCCGGCGCTGGAACCCGAAGATGAAGCGCTTCATCTTCACCGAGCGCAACGGCATCTACATCATCGACTTGCAGCAGTCGCTGACCTACATCGACAGCGCCTACGACTTCGTCAAGGAGACCGTGGCGCACGGCGGCAGCGTCATGTTCGTCGGCACCAAGAAGCAGGCCCAGGAAGCGATTGCCGAGCAGGCGACGCGCGTCGGCATGCCCTACGTGAACCAGCGCTGGCTCGGCGGCATGCTCACGAACTTCCAGACCGTCTTCAAGCGTCTGCAGCGGCTCAAGGAGCTCGAGGCGCTGGAGCAGGGCGGCTGGGACGGCGTCACCACCAAGAAGGAACAGCTCATCCTGACTCGCGAGAAGGTCAAGCTGGAGCGCACGCTCGGCGGCATCCGCGAGATGAGCCGGGTGCCCAGCGCGATCTGGGTGGTGGACACCAAGAAGGAGCACATCGCGGTCGGCGAGGCACGCAAGCTCGGCATCCCGGTGATCGCCATCCTGGACACCAACTGCGACCCGGACGAGGTCGACTACAAGATCCCTGGCAACGACGACGCCATCCGCAGCGCCGCGCTGCTCACCCGCGTGATCGCGGACGCGGTGGCTGAGGGTCTCGTCGCCCGTGCCGCTGCCGCTGCCAACGCCGGCCGCGACGAGAGCGCCGCGGTCACCGCGCCGGCCGGTCAGGTCGCCGCGGACGAGCCCATGCCGGAGTGGGAGCGCGACCTGTTGCAGCCGTCGGGCTCCGCCGAAGCTCCCGTCGCATCCGCCTGAGCAGGCGGCCGGCCGAGCAGTCGGCTGGACGCCCCGCTGTGCGCTCGGCGACGCGGCGCACGATCCGTCAACGCCCCACCGACGAAACCAGAAGAACGACCTGACAAGGACTACGAAACACCATGGCTAACTTT
>DASWRQ010000026.1:0-28607 GCA_036403095.1 Kutzneria sp.
CGCCCCCGCTCGCACTTGCGCCACGACGTGAAGTTAGGAAGGGACCATTCCTCCACTCGGAGTGGAGGAATGGTCCCTTCCTAACAGAATCCGGGGCTCAGGAGGCTGAGGTCACGCGGTAGACGTCGTAGACGCCTTCGACGCCGCGGACCACCTTGAGCACGTGGCCGAGGTGCTTGGGGTCGCCCATCTCGAACGAGAAGCGGCTGACCGCCACCCGGTCCTTGGACGTGGTCACCGAGGCCGACAGGATGTTGACCTTCTCGTCGGCCAGCACCTTGGTGATGTCGGACAGCAGGCGGTGCCGGTCCAGCGCCTCGACCTGAATGGCCACCAGGAACAGCGAGGACGAGTTCGGCGCCCACTCCACGTCGACCAGGCGCTCCGGCGAGGCCAGCAGCTCGGTGGCGTTGGTGCAGTCGGTGCGGTGCACGGACACGCCGCCGCCGCGGGTCACGAAGCCCAAGATGTCGTCGCCGGGCACCGGCGTGCAGCAGCGGGCCAGCTTCACCCACACGTCGCTGGCGTCCTTGACGACGACGCCCGGGTCGCCGGGCGTGCGCCGGCGGACGACCGTGGACGGCGTGGAGCGCTCGGCCAGCTCCTCCTCGGCGTGGTCGACGCCGCCGAGCAGCGCCACCAGCCGCTGCACGAGGTGCCGGCCGGAGACCTGCCCCTCGCCGACCGCCCGGTACAGCGCGCTCACGTCGACCAACCGCAGCTCCCGGGCCAGCGCGCCCATCGAGTCGGCGGTGACCAGCCGCTGGATCGGCAGCCCGACCCGGCGCACCTCCTTGGCGATCGACTCCTTGCCGGCCTCGATCGCCTCCTCTCGGCGCTCCTTGGCGAACCACTGCTTGATCTTGGCCTTGGCCCGCGGCGAGGCGACGAAGGACAGCCAGTCCCGGCTGGGACCGGCGCCCTCGGCCTTCGAGGTGAAGATCTCGACGACCTCGCCGTTCTCCAGCTTGCGCTCCAGCGCCACCAGCCGGCCGTTCACCCGCGCGCCGATGCAGCGGTTGCCGACCTCGGTGTGCACGGCGTAGGCGAAGTCCACCGGGGTGGAGTCGGCCGGCAGGGTCTCCACGTCGCCCTTGGGCGTGAACACGAAGATCTCGCGCGCGGCCAGGTCGTAGCGCAGGGCCTCGAGGAACTCGCCCGGGTCGGCGGCCTCCCGCTGCCAGTCCAGCAGCTGCCGCATCCAGGCCATCTCGTCGACCTCGACGCCGCGGCCGGAGTGGGTGCCCTTGGTCTCCTTGTACCGCCAGTGCGCGGCGATGCCGTACTCGGCGGTGCGGTGCATGTCGTGGGTGCGGATCTGCACCTCGAGCGGCTTGCCGTCCGGCCCGATCACGGTGGTGTGCAGCGACTGGTACACGCCGAACCGGGGCTGGGCGATGTAGTCCTTGAACCGGCCGGGCATCGGCTGCCACAGCGCGTGCACGACGCCCATCGCGGCGTAGCAGTCGCGCACGTCGTCGACCATGATGCGCACGCCGACCAGGTCGTGGATGTCGTCGAAGTCGCGACCCCGGACGATCATCTTCTGGTTGATCGAGTAGTAGTGCTTGGGCCGGCCCTCGACCTTGGCGTTGATCCGGGAGGACTCCAGCTGGCTGTTCAGCTCGTCGACGACCTTGCGCAGGTAGGTGTCCCGGGACGGGGCCCGGTTGGCCACCAGCCGCACGATCTCGTCGTACTTCTTGGGCTGCAGGATGGCGAAGGCCAGGTCCTCCAGCTCCCACTTGACGGTGGCCATGCCCAGCCGGTGGGCCAGCGGGGCCAGCACTTCGAGCGTCTCGCGGGCCTTGCGGGCCTGCTTCTCCGGCGGCAGGAAGCGCATGGTGCGCATGTTGTGCAGCCGGTCAGCCAGCTTGATCACCAGCACCCGGGGGTCGCGGGCCATCGCGATGACCATCTTGCGGATGGTCTCGGCCTCCGCCGCCGCGCCCAGCTTGACCTTGTCCAGCTTGGTGACGCCGTCGACCAGGTGCGCCACCTCGTCGCCGAAGTCCTCGCTGAGCAGGTCGAGCGAGTAGTCGGTGTCCTCGACGGTGTCGTGCAGCAGCGCGGCGACCAGCGTGGTGGTGTCCATGCCCAGCTCGGCCAGGATGGTGGCGACGGCCAGCGGGTGGGTGATGTACGGGTCGCCGGACTTGCGCCGCTGACTGCGGTGCTTCTCCTCGGCGACGTCGTAGGCGAACTGGAGCAGGCCCAGGTCGGCCTTGGGGTGCAGCTCCCGGTGCACCGCGGCCAGCGGCTCCAGCACCTGCTTGACCGGTGCGGCACGCTGCGCGGTGATCCGGCGGGCCAGGCGTGCGCGCACCCGACGCGTCGCCGAGGGTGGCCGAGCGGCCACCGGCTGTGGCGAAGCTGCGGGTTCGACGTCTTGGCTCAACCACACTCCCGGTGCTATCGGGCTAGCGATGTTTCTGCACCGAGGATAGCTCTGGATCGAACCGGATGTTCCCAGGTCGCGACAAGCGTGCCGCTCGACACGACGAACGTGGGACGAATATCGGCCGCACTAGTCAACGCCCTCCGGCCAACCGCGGGGTGTCAGGCGGTGAGCAGGGCGTGGACGTCGACGTCGTCGAAGCGGGCGCGGCCCTTCAAGGCCGCCAGTTCGAGGATCACGGAGACGCCGGTGACGATGCCGCCGGCGTGCTCGACCAGCTCACGGGTGGCGGCGACGGTGCCGCCGGTGGCCAGCACGTCGTCCACGACGACCACCCGCTGGCCCTCGCGAATGGTGTCCTCGGGCAGCTCCAACGTCGCCGTGCCGTACTCCAGCGCGTAGCTGACCCGGTGGCGGACCGCCGGCAGCTTGCCCGGCTTGCGCACGCACACCAGGCCGAGGCCGGTCGCGTAGGCGATGGCCGCGCCGAGAATGAAGCCACGGGCCTCGATGGCCACCACGGCGTCGGTGCCGGTCGGGAGCCCGGCGGCCATCGCGTCGACCAGGACGCGAAAGGCCGCCGGATCGGCGAGCACCGGGCTGATGTCCCGGAACAGCACGCCGGGCTCGGGGAAGTCGGGGACCTCCCGGATGAGCCCGAGCGCGCCGTCGAGTGTGGTGATGCTCAGTGCCGCCTCTTCCCGGTCGGGCGGCCGCTCTTGCCGGACGGACGGGCCTTGGGCGTGCGCGACGGCGTGCTGGCCGCCGCGGCCATGGCCTTCTCCTTGCGGATCTCGGCGCTCAGGGCCTCGTCGTCGCTCGGGTCGAAGTCCTCGCCGTCCTCGAGTTCCCCTCGGGCGGCCAGCTCGGCCTTGCGGGCCAGGTTGGCCCGGCGGTGCGCGACCCGCTCGGCCTGCAGCTTGTACTTCGGGTCGCGCATCTTCAGGTCCACCACCAGCGGCGTGGCCAGGAAGATCGACGAGACCGCGCCGACCAACATGCCGGTGAGCTGGATCAGCGCCAGGTCCTGCAGCGTGCCCACGCCCAGCAGCACGACGCCGACCACGAGCAGGCCGAGCACCGGCAGCAGCGCGATCAGCGAGGTGTTGATGGAGCGCATCAGGGTCTGGTTGACGGCCAGGTTGGCCGCCTCGCCGTAGGTGCGCCGGGTCAGCTTGAGCAGGCCGCGGGTGTTCTCCCGGACCTTGTCGAACACGACCACGGTGTCGTACAGCGAGAAGCCCAGAATGGTCAGGAAGCCGATCACCGTGGCCGGCGTGACCTCGAAGCCGACGACGGAGTACACGCCGGCCGTCACGATCAGGTCGTTGACCAACGAGCCCAACGCCGCGACGGCCATCGCACGCTCGAAGTAGAACGTGAGGAAGATGGTCACCAGCACCAGGAACACGGCCAGCGCGATGAGCGCCTTCTGGGAGATCTCACCGCCCCAGGACGAGCTGACCGCGCTGTCGCTGATGGCCTGCTGGTTGGGTTGGCCGTTGGTGCCCAGCGGCTTGAACTTGGCGAACAGCGCTTCCTTGAGCTTGACGACCTGGGTGCCGTCCAGCGGCACCGAGCGCAGCTGGATGGTCGCGGAGTTGCCCGAGCCGACGGTCTGCCCCTGCTCGGCGTCCCGGCCGAGGGTCTGCTTGTAGACCGCGAGCGCGTCGTCCACGGTGGCGTTGCCGGCCTGGCCCTTCACCGGCATCTGGATCTGCGTGCCGCCGCTGAACTCGATGCCGTAGTTGAAGCCCTTGATGGCCATCGAGCCCAGGCAGATCGCGATCAGCACGGCGAACGCGATGTACCAGCGCTTGCGCTTGCCGATGATGTCGAACGCGCCGGTGCCGACGTACAGGTTGTGCAGGACACCGTGCTTCGGCGGCTTCACTGGAGTCGACACGTCACGCCTCCTTCACGGCAGGGTTGGCCGCACGCTCGGCGGCGCGCATCTCCACGCCGGCGTCGTGCACGGCGCCGAGGCCGGAGAAGGCCGGCTTGGACAGGATCTTGGAGCGGGAGGCCAGCACCACCAGCGGGTGCGTGACGATGAAGACCACGAGCAGGTCGATCACCGTGGACATGCCGGTGGTGAACGCGAAGCCGCGCACATCGCCGACGGCCAGCGTGTACAGCACCGCGGCGGCGAGGAAGCTGACCCCGTCGGCGGACAGGATCGTGCGCCGGGCCCGGACCCAGGCCCGTGGCACCGCGGACCGGAACGACCGGCCCTCGCGCACTTCGTCCTTCATGCGTTCGAAGAACACCACGAAGGAGTCGGCCGTGATACCGATGGCGATGATGAAACCGGCGATGCCGGGCAGGTCGAGGCTGTAGTTGATCCACCGCCCGAACAGCACCAGGATCGCGTACACCGTCAGGCCGGAGCAGACCAGCGAGAGCAGGGTCAGCACGCCCAGCGCCCGGTAGTAGAAGAGGCAGTACACGATCACCAGCAGCAGGCCGAGGCCACCGGCCAGCAGACCGGCCTGCATCGAGGACAGGCCCAGCGTGGCCGACACCGTCTGGTTCTCCGACACGGTGAACGACAGCGGCAGCGAGCCGTAGCTCAGCGAGTTGGCCAGCTGCTTGGACGAGGCCTGGGTGAACGAGCCGCTGATCTCGGTGTTGCCGATGATCTGCTGGTTGATCTTGGGCGCGGACTGCACCTGGCCGTCCAGCGTGAACGCGGCGTACTGGCCGACGTTCTTGCCGGTGTAGTCGGCCCAGATCTTGGCGCCGTCCGCCTTGAAGGTCAGCGTGACGATCCACTGCGCCTGCTGCGAGTCGAACTGCGACTGCGCGGTCGCGATCTCCTTGCCCTCAAGGAAGGACGGGCCGAGGATGTACTTGTTCTGGTGGTCCCGGTCGCAGGTGACCAGCGGCTTGTCCGAGTCGTCGTAGCCGGCCATCGGGTCGGGCTTGTTGCAGTCGAGCGCGGCGAACGCGGCCTGCTGCGCGGCCGGGTCGCTGGCCACGGCCGGGTTCTGCCGGACCGCCTTGGCGGCCTGGATCGCCTTGGCCTGGTTCGGGTCCGCGACACCGCTCACGCTCGGCGGCGGGCCGGTCGTGGTCGTCGCCGAGGCCGACGTGGAGGCCGGCGGGTTGGTCGTCGTGGTCGGCGCGGCCTGCTTCATCGGCACCGGCATGCCCTGCGGCTTGGCCGAGGTGGAGGTCGACGTCGCCGAGGTGCTGGTCGGCGTGGTCGAGCCGCTGGGCTTGACCGTGTTGCCGCTGGTCGTCGGCTTGCTCGAGGTGCTCGGCGGCGCGATCGGCAGGATCATCGGCTGGCCCGACTGGGCGTCGATCAGCACCGGCCGGAACTTCAGCACGGCCGGCTGGCTCACCGACTTCAGCTGGTCGCCGTCGTTGCCCGGCGCGGTGATGACCAGGTTGCTGCCGTCCTGGACGATCTCGGCGCCGGAGACGCCGTTGCCGTTGACGCGGTCGGCCAGGATCTGCCTGGCCTGGTTGAGGGAGTCCTGTGCCGGTGGCTTGCCGTCCGGGGAGATCGCGGTCAGCGTGACCCGCGTGCCCCCTTGCAGGTCGATACCGAGTTTGGGCGTCGGCTGTCCACTGCCGGTGAAGAACACCAAGGCGTAGAGCACGACCACGATGAGGGCGAAGACACCCAGGTAACGCACTGGGCGGATCTGCCCGGCCGGAGGTGCCACGGTCGGTCGGTCTCCTCGTGCTGATAGTTGTCGGTGGTTGTACCCCGAGGCCCGGGCCGGGCGACTGGGTGCCCTCACGTGGCGGTCAGAGTGCGGGCGAGGTCGCAGCGTACTCCCCGCCGTGTGAGGCGCGCGTCACTGTGCGAGGTCGCCCCTGCGTGGACGACCTCGCATCGGCCGGACGGCTCAGCTCTTGCTCTTGCTCTCCAGCGGCGGCGCGATCTCGGCGGTGCTCGCCGGCTCGCCCGCGGTCGGCTCGACGTCCGTGTCCTCGGAGTCCACGACGTCCGAGTCGGTCGTCGGGTTCACCTTCTCGCGGACCGCGGCCCGCAGCCAGGTCGTCACGACGCCCGGCGCGATCTCGATGTCGATCTCGGTCTCCGAGTCGACGCCCGCCACCGTGCCGAACAGGCCGGACGTGGTCATCACTCGGTCGCCCACCGTGAGCGACGTCTGGAGCTGCTGCTGCTGCGCCACCGCCTTGCGCTGCCGGCGGCTGCCGAAGAAGAGCATGCCGCCGACCAGGACGATCAGCAACGGAAGCAGCAAGTTCGAGGGGTCCATCATTCTCCGTTCGGCGACGGCCCATACCTTCGGCGGGCGTCGCTAGCTGGGTATGCCCATTGAGTCTGCCACACGGCTTATCGCCCATAACCCGTGGCTGGGGGCTCGCCCGGCGCTTCGGCCGGCGGTGTCAGACCCATGTGGTACCAGGCGGCGGCGGTCGCGACCCGACCGCGCGGGGTGCGCGCGAGCATGCCGGCGCGCACCAGGAACGGCTCGCAGACCTCCTCGACGGTGGTGGGCTCCTCGCCCACCGCGACGGCCAGCGTCGCCACCCCCACCGGACCCCCGTGGAAGCTCCTGACCAGCGCGTTCAGCACCGCGCGGTCCAGCCGGTCCAGGCCGAGGTCGTCCACGTCGTAGACGGCCAGCGCGGCCCGGGCGATGTCGGTGCTGATCACGCCGTCGGCCCGCACCTCGGCGTAGTCGCGCACCCGCCGCAGCAGCCGGTTGGCGATGCGGGGTGTGCCGCGGGACCGGCGCGCGATCTCCGCCGCGCCGTCACTCGGCAGGTCCATGTTCAGGATCGAGGCCGAACGGTGCAGAACTTGTTGCAATTCCGCCGGCGTGTAGAACTCCATATGGCCGGTGAAGCCGAAACGGTCACGCAGCGGACCGGTCAGCGAGCCGGACCGGGTGGTCGCGCCGACCAGCGTGAACGGGGCGATCTCCAGCGGGATCGAGGTCGCGCCCGGGCCCTTGCCCACCACCACGTCGACCCGGAAGTCCTCCATCGCCAGGTACAGCATCTCTTCGGCCGGGCGGGCGATGCGGTGGATCTCGTCGATGAACAGGACGTCGCCCTCGACCAGGTTGGACAGCATGGCGGCGAGGTCGCCGGCCCGCTCCAGCGCCGGGCCGGAGGTGATCCGGATGGCGCTGCCCAGCTCGGCGGCGATGATCATGGACAGGCTGGTCTTGCCCAGCCCGGGCGGGCCGGACAGCAGCACGTGGTCCGGCGGCTGGCCGCGCATCTGCGCGCCTCGCAGCACCAGCTCCAGCTGCTCGCGGACCCGTGGCTGGCCGACGAACTCGGCCATCCGGCGCGGCCGCAGCGTCGACTCGACGTCCCGCTCGGTCGGCTCGGCCAGCGCGGACAGCGGACCGTGCTCGTCGTACTCGCTCATCGCTTACGCCCCAACGATGTCAGCGCCTGCCGCAGCACCGCCGCCGTGTTCTGGGCGCCGTCCTTGGCCAGCACCGCGTCCACCGCCTGCTCGGCCGGCTTGGCCGCGAAGCCCAGGCCCAGCAACGCCTCCGTGACCTGCGCGCGCACCAGCTCGGCGTCCGCGGCGATCTCGGGGCCGGGGGTGCCGCTGGTCAGCGCGCCGACCTTGTCCCGCAGCTCGATGATCAGCCGCTCCGCGCCCTTGCGGCCGATGCCCGGCACCTGCGTCAGCATCGAGGTGTTGCCCTCGGCCAGCGCCGCCCGCAGCTTGTCCGGCTCCAGCACGGCCAGCGTGGCCAGCGCGATCTTCGGGCCGATGCCCGACACCGTCAGCAGCAGGCCGAACAGGCCGCGCGCGTCCGGATCGGTGAAGCCGTACAGGGTCAGCGAGTCCTCGCGCACGATCAGGGCCGTGTGCAGCATCGCCTCGTCGCCGCGGCGCAGACCGGCCAGCGTCGTCGGCGTCGCCAGCACGGCGTAGCCCAGGCCGCCGACCTCGATGACGGCATGGTCCAGGGCGATGGACAGCACCGGTCCACGTACCGACGAGATCACCGGGCGACTCCCCTGTTCGCGGCCTCGGCCAGCCGGGCCTTGTGTCGACGTTGCAGTTCCGCGGCGCGGGCCTCGGCCTGCGCCAGCCGGGCCATCAGCGGCGCCCGCCACAGGTGGCAGATGCCCAGCGCCAGGGCGTCCGCCGCGTCCGCCGGCTTCGGCGCCACGGTCAGGCCCAGCAGGCGGGTCACCATGGCCGTGACCTGCGCCTTGTCCGCCGTGCCCGAGCCCGTGACGGCCGCCTTCACCTCGCTCGGCGTGTGAAAGGCCACCGGCAGGCCCCGCTTGGCCGCCAGCAGCGCCACCACGCCGCCGGCCTGGGCCGTGCCCATCGCCGTACGTACGTTGTGCTGGCTGAACACCCGCTCGATCGCCACCACCTCGGGGCGGTGCCGGTCCAGCCAGTCCTCCACCACCACGGACAGCTGCAGCAGGCGACGGGCCAGGTCGTCGTCCGCCGGGGTCCGAGCCACGCCGACCTCGACGCAGCGCACCGTGCGCCCCGGGCCGCCGTCGACCACGCCCAGACCGCAGCGCGTCAGTCCAGGGTCGACGCCAAGCACCCGCACTTCGTCCCGCCTCCGGAGTATCGCCGAACACCCGTTCGAGGACGGACACTACCGGTCGTGGTGATCACCCTCGCCACCAACACGCTGATTCTTCCCACGCCTTCCCCACGCTCCGGCAGCGTCCTGGACCGCGTGAAAGCGCCTTTTCGCGCGTTGAACGAGAGGAATGGTCCCTTCCAAACAGCTCAGGCGCCGTCGACGCCCGGGCGCCAGGACTCGGGGCGGCCGCTCGTGGTCAGCACCGGCTGCCACTGGGCGAAGCCCTGCGGCGCCTGGGGATGCCACGGCCAGTAGCCGCCCTCGGACGGCACGATCAGCTGCACCGCCGGGAAGTCGCCGGTGGGGTACAACAGGAAGGCGCTGCCGAAGAACTCCGGGTAGAAGCCGCGGGCCACCCGCTCCACGGTGATCGGCACGCCGTTGAAGAACTGCCGGTACAGCTGCCCCGGCTGGAACCGCACGCCCTGGCGCGCCTCGTTCACGTACGCGGTGATGAGCACCCGGCCCAGCTCCAGCGGCAGCCCGACGACCACCGCCTCCGCCACGCCGAACCGCCGCCAGGCGCCGACCGTGAAGCAGTACGGCGCGCCGTGCTCGTCGCCCGCCACCTCGACCACCGCGTTGCCGTGGTCCTCCGCCTGCTTGAGCAGCCACTGCCGCAGGTCGCGGTCGGCATCGGACAGCTTGTTCAGCGCAGGGTTCACGGGGGGCACGCCGCCATTCTGCACAGAAATCAGGTGAACTAAAAGTAATGCCCGGCAACTCTCGTTGCCGGGCAAGACAAAGCTGTGAAGCTCAGGCGTCGACCTCGGCCATGACCTCGTCGCTGATTTCGAAGTTGGCGAAGACGTTCTGCACGTCGTCGCAGTCCTCCAGCGCGTCGATCAGCTTGAACATCTTGCGCGCGCCCTCGGCCTCCAGCTGCACGGTCATGGACGGCAGGAAGTTGGCCTCGGCCGACTCGTAGTCGTAGCCCGCGTCCTGCAGCGCCTTGCGCACCGGGATCATGTCGCCGGCCTCGGACACGATCTCGAAGCTCTCGCCGAGGTCGTTGACCTCCTCGGCCCCCGCGTCGAGCACGGCCATCAGCACGTCGTCCTCGGACAGGTCGTTCTTCGGCATGAGCACGACGCCCTTGCGGGAGAACAGGTAGGCCACCGAGCCCGGATCAGCCATGTTGCCGCCGTTGCGGGTCATCGCGGTGCGCACCTCGGACGCCGCCCGGTTGCGGTTGTCGGTCAGGCACTCGATCAGCACGGCCACGCCGTTGGGCCCGTAGCCCTCGTACATGATCGTCTGCCAGTCCGCGCCGCCGGCCTCCTCGCCGCCGCCCCGCTTGCGGGCCCGCTCGATGTTGTCCAGCGGCACCGAGTTCTTGCGCGCCTTCTGGATCGCGTCGAACAGCGTGGGGTTGCCGTCGGGGTCACTGCCCCCGGTCCGGGCCGCGACCTCGATGTTCTTGATCAGCCGCGCGAACAGCTTGCCGCGCTTGGCGTCGATCGCGGCCTTCTTGTGCTTGGTAGTCGCCCACTTGGAGTGGCCGCTCATGAAACTTCCTCCGTCAGACTCGACGACCTCGACGACCGTTCCCCACGACGCCCTCAGGCCGCGCGGACAGTCTCCACGAACAGGCGGTGCACGCGCTCGTCGCCGGTGAGCTCGGGATGGAACGCGGTCGCGAGCACGGACCCCTGCCGAACTGCGACGATCCTACCGGCGGCGGCGCCGCTGGACGGTATGTCGGGCACCCGGGCGAGGACCTCGACGCCCTCGCCGACCGACTCCACCCAGGGGGCGCGGATGAACACCGCGTGCACCGGGCCGCCGTCGACCCCGGTGACCGTCAGCTCCGACTCGAACGAGTCGACCTGCCGGCCGAAGGCGTTGCGCCGGACCACCATGTCCACGGCGGCCAGCTGCTGCTGGTCGGAACGGCCGTCCACGACCGTCCCGGCCAGCAGGATCATGCCGGCGCACGAGCCGTACGCGGGCAGGCCGTCGGCCAGCCGCTTGCGCAGCGGCTCGAGCAGCTCGAAGGTCTCCAGCAGCCGGCTCATGGTGGTCGACTCGCCGCCGGGCAGCACGATGCCGTCGACCTCGGCGAGCTCCTCGGGCCTGCGCACCGGCCGCGCGATCACGTCGCACTCGGCCAGCGACACGAGGTGCTCACGCACGTCGCCCTGCAGGGCGAGCACTCCGATGACGGGCTGGGCGGGCACGGGCGAGCGACCTCCTGGACGGGACCTGAACCCCCAGCTTATTGACCGCCGACCGGGACCGCGCTGGTGGGGTCGGACTCGTCGGCCCGACGGCGGCGGCTGACCGCCCACCAGCCGATCGCGATGACCGCCGCGATGCCCGGGATGGAGTAGAAGGCGATCTGCTCGGCGCCGCCGGCGAAGCCCATCATCACCACGATCAGCGCCAGGAAGCCCAGCGTCAGCCAGCCGGTCCAGGGTGAACCGGGCATCCGGTAGTGCGGCCGCTCGATCTCGCCGGCCAGTGCCTTCTGCCGCAGCCGCAGCTGGCAGAACACCAGCGTGGCCCAGGTCGCGACGACGCCGAGGGAGGCGATGGCGGTGGCGATGTCGAACGCCGCGGTTGCCCCCTTGAACTGGTTGAGCGCGACGCCGGCGACGTAGATGACGGAGGTGAACAGGATGCCTCCGTAGGGCACGTGCCGGCTGCTCATCTTGCCGGCGAAGGCCGGGGCCTCCCTCTTGTCGGCCAGCGAGCGCAGCACCCGGCCGGTCGAGTACAGGCCCGAGTTGCAGGACGACAGGGCGGCCGTCAGCACGATGGCGTTCATCAGGTCGCCGACCCAGGGCAGGCCCAGCGCGCCGAACACGGTGACGAACGGGCTCTCCGTCGAGCTGTACATGACCGAGGGCAGCAGCATGGCCAGCAGGGTCACCGAGCCGACGTAGAAGATCGCGATACGCCAGATCACGCCGTTGATCGCCCTGGGCAGGACCTTGTGCGGGTCCTTGGTCTCGCCGGCGGCGATGCCGACCAGCTCGATCGCCGAGTACGCGAAGATCACGGCCTGCAGCGCGATCAGCGCGACGCCGATGCCGTGCGGGAAGAAGCCGCCGCCGGCGACCAGGTTGGCCGGGCTCGCCGGGTGGCCGGCGATGTCCGTGGACGAGACCACCAGGAAGATGCCGACCAGCAGGAACGCGATGATCGCGGTGACCTTGATGACCGAGAACCAGAACTCCAGCTCGCCGAACAGCTTGACCGAGACCAGGTTGATGGTCAGCAGCGCGACCAGGGCGATCAGCGCGGTGATCCAGGTCGGCAGGTTCGGCAGCCAGCGCTGCACGTAGATGCCGACCGCAGTGATCTCGGCGACGCCGGTCATGGCCCAGTTGAGCCAGTACATCCAGCCCGCGGTGAAACCGGCCCACGGGCCGATGAACTCGCGGGCATAGGTGACGAAGCTGCCCGACGTCGGCCGGTACAGGACCAGCTCGCCCAGCGCCCGCATGACGAAGAAGGCGGCGGCGCCGCACAGGGCGTAGGACAGGATCAGGCCGGGGCCGGCGGTGTGCAGGCGGCCGCCGGCACCGAGGAACAGGCCGACGCCGATGGCGCCGCCCATCGCGATCATCTGCACCTGGCGGTTGCCGAGGGACTTCGCGTAGCCCTCGCCGTCGTGGGAAGAATCCACGGAAACGGTTCCTTTCGATACTGCGAAAAGGCACCGAAACCGCCCCCGGCCCCGGTGCTGGAGAACTCGACCTCAAGGTGAGGCGAACCACACCCTGATGAGGTCGGGACTCTAGTCACCGCTGGAAGTGGCGTTCCATTCCGTTTGAGCAAGCCTTGATGTGACGCGCGACACCGCTTAAGCGACACCGACCAGCCGCAGCACCGCCGTTGTGCCGGCGGCCAGGATGACCACCAGCACGAACGGCACTTTCCGCCACGCCGCGACGGCACCGACAGAGACGCCCGCGAGCAGCGCCCAGCCGCCGAATTTCCCGCCGGGAACGAACGCGTTGACCGCGACAAGGGCAAGAAGAAGCGCCGTCGCGGCCATTGACAGCAGCATTTGCACGCGGGGCGGCACGGTGATGCGATTGCGGAGTTGGGGGCCGGCGAAGCGAATGGCATAGGTGCCGAGGCCGAGGGCCAGTACGACCGCGATGTTCATGCCGCCACCTTTCGCCGTGTGGGGAGTGCCGCGACGACGCCCAATGCGGCCAACACGACCGGAATTCCCGGCGGCAGGATCGGCGTCGTGGCCACGGCGATCGCCGCGCCCAGCAGGGCCACGCGCAACGTCACCTTGTCCTTGAGCGCCGGCAGGATGAGCGCGAGCATCGCCGCCGGGAACGCCGCGTCCATGCCGAAGCGGCTGGGGTCGCCGATGACCTGGCCGATCAGGGCCCCGAGCAGGGTGCCGCAGTTCCACGTGAGGAACAGGGCGAGGCCGCAGGTCCAGAACGCCGCCCTGGCTTTGCCGCGGTCGCCCTGCGCCATCGCGAAGGCCACCGACTCGTCGACCAGGATGTGGCTGCCGATGACGCGGGTGGCCAGACGTTGGCCGAGCACGTCGCCGATCGCCAGGCCGAACGGCAGGTGTCGGGCGTTGAGCAGAAGGCCGGCGAACACCGCCGCGATCGGGCTGCCGCCGGCCGCGACGATGCCCACCACCATGAACTGCGAGCCGCCCGCGAACACCAGCAACGACATGGCGCAGACCAGGACCACCGGGATGTGCGCCGCCACCGCGATGGCGCCGAACGACGCTCCGGTGACGAACGCCGTGAGGGCGATGGGCGAGACATTGCGGACCACCGAGAGGTCTAATGTTCGCCAGATCGAACGAACCATAGCCCATACTGAACAGACCGCCCGGCGTTCGTCAACCCGAACGTCCCGACCGATGGAACGAACACGTGGATCAGGACCGCAGCTCCGCCCCGCTCGACGTGATCGCCGCCGCGCTGCGCCGGGAGCGTGACCGCGTCGGCCTGTCCCTGTCCGAGCTGGCCAAGCGGGCCGGCATCGCCAAGAGCACCCTCTCCCAGCTCGAGTCCGGCGCCGGCAACCCCTCCGTCGAGACCCTATGGGCCCTGGGCGTCGCCCTCGGCGTGCCCTTCTCGCGCCTCGTCGACCCACCCCGGCCGCCGGTTCGCGTCGTCCGCTTCGGCGAGGGCGCCTACCTGCGCTCCGAGCAGTCCAACTACTCCGCCGCCCTACTCTCCGCCTGTCCCCCCGGCGCCCGCCGGGACATCTACCTGGCCACCATGAGCACCGACGCCGGCCGCCACTCCGTGCCGCACATGTCCGGCACCGTCGAGCACCTCGTCGTCTCCTCCGGCCGCGTCCTCGCCGGCCCGGCCGACGACCCCGTGGAGCTCGGCCCCGGCGACTACCTGTCGTACCCGGGCGACATCCCGCACATCTACCAGGCCCTGGTCCCCGACAGCGTGACCGTCATGGTGATGGAGCACGTGTAACCCGATCCGGGCAAAGGGCCGGAGAACCGCATGCACTAGCGCTAGAATGCATGCATGGGCCGAACCATCCAGATTCGCGATGTCGACGAGCAGACGTACACGGTCCTGCGCACCCGGGCCGCGGCCGAGCACCTGTCGCTGACCGCCTACCTCAAGCGGCAGCTGGAAGCCATGGCCGCCGGGCCGACGATGGCCGAGATACTCGAGCGCGCCGACCGACGGCGAGCCAGAGGAGTCAGTGTCAGCGGCCAGGCGGTTGTCGAGGCCGTTCGTGAGGCGCGCGAGAAGGGTGACGACTGACATGCCGCAGGCCGTCATCGACACATCCGCACTCATCGAGGTGCTCACCGGCAAGGACCCCGACATCAAGCTGCGCAAGCGTGTCCTGCTCGGCGATCTCGCAGCGCCCGAGTTGCTCGATCCCGAATCGGCGCACGTGCTGCGAAAGCTCGCGCACCAGGGTGAGATCATCGATTCCGAGGCCGGTGAAGTCCTGAAGGACATCACGGACATGGCCATCGCACGCGCACCGCACCGCCCGCTCGTCGATCGCGTATGGGAACTCAAAGACGCGATCACCGCCTACGACGCCTTCTTCGTGGCGCTGGCCGAACAGTTGGACGTCCCTCTGATCACCTGTGACGCGAAGTTGGCCGGCAGCAACGGGCACACCGCGAAGATCGAGCTGTACCCGCTGTCGTGACACATCATTGACAGCCGGCGAACGGCCTGGCTAACTTCGTGGTGGAGTCGAGAGGCGCTGCAGCGGACGGTGTCCGCCACGCTCGGCTCCGTGTGAACGTCACAAGGGCGCCTCCCGAGCGGGAGGCGCCCTTCGTCATGAGGGCGGCCTCCCCGCAAGCATGCGGAGGAAACCGGAATGAGCGGGAAACTGAGGCAGGTCAACGGGATCGACTTCGCGGTGGCCGATCTGGCGCTGGCCGAGGCGGGGCGGCACCAGATCCGGCTGGCGGAGCTGGAGATGCCGGGCCTGATGGCGCTGCGGGCGGAGTTCGGCGAGAGCAAGCCGTTGAGCGGGGCGAGGATCGCGGGCTCACTGCACATGACGGTGCAGACGGCGGTGCTGATCGAGACGCTGGTGCACCTGGGGGCGCAGGTGCGCTGGGTGTCGTGCAACATCTTCTCCACGCAGGACGAGGCGGCAGCGGCGGTGGTCGTGGGCCGCGACGGCACGGTGCACGAGCCGAAGGGAACCCCGGTGTTCGCCTGGAAGGGTGAGACGCTGGAGGAGTACTGGTGGTGCGCGGACCAACTGTTCACCTTCGCCGACGGCCAGCCGCCGAACATGATCGTTGACGACGGCGGCGACGCGACCCTGTTGGTGCACAAGGGAGTCGCGTTCGAGACGGCCGGAAAGGTGCCGGCCGCCACCGAGGCGGACGGCGAGGAGTACGGCATCCTGCTGGCCACGATCGCGGCGAGCATGGCGCGCGATCCCCAGCGGTTCACCCGGGTCGCGGCGCAGATGCGCGGCGTCACGGAGGAGACGACCGTTGGCGTGAAGCGGATGTACAAGCTGGCGGCGGACGGCGAGCTGCTGTTCCCGGCGATCAACGTGAACGACTCGGTGACGAAGTCCAAGTTCGACAACAAGTACGGCATCCGGCACTCGCTGGCCGACGGCCTCAACCGGGCCACGGACGTGATGCTGGGCGGCAAGCTGGCCGTGGTCTGCGGTTACGGCGACGTGGGCAAGGGCGCGGCGGACTCGCTGCGCGGCCAGGGCGCACGTGTCGTGGTCACGGAGATCGACCCGATCTGCGCGCTGCAGGCGGCGATGGAGGGCCTCGAGGTCGTGCACCTGGACGACGTGCTGCACAAGGCCGACATCTTCATCACCACCACCGGCAACTTCAACATCATCATGGCCGAGCACATGGGCCGGATGAAGCACAACGCGATCGTCGGCAACGTCGGGCACTTCGACAACGAGATCGACATGGCCGGCCTGGCCAAGGCGCCGGGCATCCGCAAGGTCGAGATCAAGCCGCAGGTGCACGAGTGGGTGTTCCCCGACGGGCACGCCATCATCGTGCTGTCCGAGGGCCGCCTGATGAACCTGGGCAACGCCACCGGCCACCCCAGCTTCGTCATGTCGAACTCGTTCTCCAACCAGGTGATCGCCCAGATCGAGCTGTTCACCAAGCCCGGCGACTACGAGCGCGAGGTCTACCGGCTGCCCAAGCACCTGGACGAGAAGGTGGCCCGGCTGCATCTGGACGCGCTCGGCGTACGGCTGACCGAGCTCACCAAGGAGCAGGCCGAGTACATCGACGTGGACGTGGCCGGCCCGTACAAGCCGGATCACTACCGCTACTGATGGCGACTCCTGGACAGGAACGCCGTCACGCCCCGCTGGAAGTCCTCATAGGACACCGCGGGGCCGCTGGCGAAGCTGTCGGCGGCGGCGCGGGTCGGTGACAGGCCGACGCTGACGGCCTGTTTCGCGGCGACCAGTGCGGCGCGGGGCTGGGCGGCCACGGCGGCGGCCAGCTCCGCGGTCGCGCCGGCCAGCTCCGACGCCGGCACCCGGCGGTTGGCCAGCCCCGTCGTCACAGCCTCGGCGGCGGTCAACAACCGCCCGGTGTACAGCAGCTCGCGGGCCAGACCGTGGCCGGCGAGCAGGGCCAGCCGGGCGGCGAAGGCCGGGCTGACCAGGATGCCCAGCCGGGCGATGGGCATGCCGATACGGGCGTCGTCGGCGAAGACCCGCAGGTCGCAGGCCAGGGCCAGCTGGCAGCCGGCGCCGGCGGCGACGCCGTTGACCTGGGCGATCACCGGCGTCGGGCACTCCTCGATGGCGGTGCAGGCGGCCTCCATGGCGGCGAAGGCCCGGTCCACGTCGTGCGGCGCGGCATGCACCCATTCGCGCAGGTCGGAGCCGGCGCTGAAGGTGCTGCCGCTGCCGCGCACCACCACCACGCGGATCTCCTCGTCCTGGGCCAGCTGCCGGAACACCAGCTCAAGGGCCCGCCAGTCCTCGTGTCCCAACGCGTTCGCGCTGCCGCCGGAGCCGAGCACGACCTCCGCGCTGCGGCCCTGGCCGCGGACCGTGACGTTCGCCGACACGCCGGCCTCCCCTGCGTCAACTGTGGATCCCTGGTCCATCCAGGCAACCGTGAACTAGCGTCTACCGCACCCTCAACGGCGAGGTGGTGACGTATGTACACCCCGGTCCTTGCCCCGATCGCCGGCTCCCTCACGCTGTCCGCCCTGCTCGCGGCGCTGCCCCTGCTGGTGCTGTTCGTGCTGCTGGGCGTGTTCCGGATGCGGGCCTGGCTGGCGGCGGCGATCTCGCTGCTGGCCAGCGTGCTGGTCGCGGTGCTCGGCTATCCGATGCCGATCGGCCCGGCGCTGCTGGCGGCGACCGAAGGCGCGGCGTTCGGCTTCTTCCCGATCCTGTGGATCGTGGTCAACGCGATCTGGATCTACAACATGACCGTCCACACCGGACATTTCGACGTGCTGCGGCGGTCCTTCGAGCGGGTCAGCGACGACCAGCGGATCCAGGGCGTGATCGTGGCGTTCAGCTTCGGCGCGCTGCTGGAGGCGCTGGCCGGCTTCGGCACGCCGGTCGCGATCACCAGCGTGATGCTGATAGCGCTGGGTTTCCAGCCGATGAAAGCGGCCATGGTCGCCCTGGTGGCCAACACCGCGCCGGTGGCCTTCGGCGCGCTGGCGGTGCCGATCACGACCCTGGCCACCGTGACCGGGCTGCCGCTGCACGACCTGGCGTCGATGGTCGGGCGGCAGACTCCGGTGCTGGCGCTGTTCGTGCCGATGGTGCTGGTCGGCATCATCGACGGCTGGCGCGGCGTGCGGGAGACGCTGCCCGCGACGATCGCCTGCGGCGTGGTGTTCGCCGTCGCGCAGTACGCCACGGCCAACTTCTTCAGCGCGCCCCTGACCGACATCGTCGCCTCGCTGCTCAGCGCGCTGGCCGTGATCATCGTCGTGCGCCG
This sequence comes from Kutzneria sp., assembly GCA_036403095.1. GTDB lineage: Bacteria > Actinomycetota > Actinomycetes > Mycobacteriales > Pseudonocardiaceae > Kutzneria. Next base: position 18,386 of record DASWRQ010000026.1, read on the forward strand.
GCGCAGCCAGGCCGCGAGCACCGACAGCCGGGCCGAGGTGCTGCGCGCCTACGCCCCGTACGTGATCATCATCGCCGTCTTCGCGCTGGCTCAGATCCCGGCGGTCAAGGCCGCGCTGAGCAGCGTCACCGTCACCTTCAACTGGCCCGGCCTGCACCTGAACACCGTCAGCGGCAAGCCATCCACGTTGCCGCTGTTCAAGTTCGACTGGCTGGCCGCCGCCGGCAGCCTGCTGATCATCGCCGGCCTCATCACCGCGCCGGTGATCCGGATCCGCCCCGGCGCCGCCCTGCGCGCCTACGGCGGCACCTACCGTCAGCTGGCCACGGCCATCGTCACGGTCATGACCGTGTTGGCCTTGGCGTACGTCATGAATGCCAGCGGGCAGACCACCACACTCGGCACCTGGATGGCCAACGCCGGCGGCCTGTTCGCCCTGTTGTCGCCCGTGCTCGGCTGGCTCGGCGTCGCCGTCACCGGGTCCGACACCTCGTCCAACTCCCTGTTCGGCGCCCTACAGGTGACCGCCGCCCAGCACGCCGGCCTCAGTCCCACCCTGATGGCCGCCGCCAACTCCTCCGGCGGCGTGCTCGGCAAGATGATCAGCCCTCAGAACCTGGCCATCGCCGCCGGCGCCGTCGGCATGGCCGGCCGCGAGGGCGACCTGTTCCGCCGGGTCTTCCTGTGGAGCCTGATCCTGTTGGCGATCATGTGCCTGCTCGTTTACCTGCAGTCGACGCCGGCACTGAGTTGGATGGTGGTGTGAGTCCCACCTGACACCGCCCGAAGCAGGGAAGGGACCATTCCTCCACTCGGAGTGGAGGAATGGTCCCTTCCCAACACAACGGGGGGTGCGGAGGGTGGTTACCAGCCGCGGGTGGCGAGCTTCTGGGACTCGGGGAGCTCCGAGACGTTGATGCCGACCATGGCTTCGCCGAGGCCGCGGGAGACCTTGGCGATGACGTCGGGGTCGTCGTGGAAGGTGGTGGCCTTGACGATCGCGGCGGCGCGCTGGGCCGGGTCGCCGGACTTGAAGATGCCGGAGCCGACGAAGACGCCCTCGGCGCCGAGCTGCATCATCATGGCGGCGTCGGCGGGAGTGGCGATGCCGCCGGCGGTGAACAGCACGACCGGCAGCTTGCCGGTGGTGGCGATCTCCTTGACCAGCTCGTACGGCGCGCGCAGCTCCTTGGCCGCGGCGTAGAGCTCGGCGTCGTCGAGCACGGACAGCTGCCGGATGTCGGCGCGGATCTGGCGCATGTGCCGGGTGGCCTCGACGACGTTGCCGGTGCCGGCCTCGCCCTTGGAGCGGATCATGGCCGCGCCCTCGGCGATGCGACGCAGGGCCTCGCCCAGGTTGGTGGCGCCGCAGACGAACGGCACGGTGAAGGGCCACTTGTCGATGTGGTTGGCCTCGTCGGCCGGGGTCAGCACCTCGGACTCGTCGATGTAGTCGACGCCGAGCGACTGGAGCACCTGGGCCTCGACGAAGTGCCCGATGCGGGCCTTGGCCATCACGGGGATCGAGACGGCGCCGATGATGCCGTCGATCATGTCGGGGTCGCTCATCCGGGCGACGCCGCCCTGCACGCGGATGTCGGCCGGCACGCGCTCCAGCGCCATGACGGCGACGGCGCCGGCGTCCTCGGCGATCTTGGCCTGCTCAGGGGTGACCACGTCCATGATCACACCGCCCTTGAGCATCTCGGCCATGCCGCGCTTGACCCGCGCGGTGCCGGTGGCGGGAGTGGGCTCGATGTTCAACGTGCCGACCTTTCGGGAACGCGGGGTGGGGGTACCTCCTGATGGTAGGTCGCACGTGGACTGGTGTTTGAGGCCAATCTGACGGAATCTCGGAAGGCCACTTATGCGGCGGGCTTGTCCGAGCAGCCATTCCGGTGTGAGATCGGACACATCGAGGTGTGCTCCAGGCCAATTCGGTTCGTTCAGGAGGTGACCCCATGGGGTCCAAGAACACCGACAACACCCATTCCGGCGGCGCGGTCGCTGTAGCCGACCCGGCCAAGGTCCGCAACGTCGTGCTGGTCGGCCCGTCGGGGGCCGGCAAGACCACGCTCACCGAGGCGCTGCTGGCCGCCTCGGGCGTGCTGACCAGGGCCGGGTCCGTCACCGAAGGCACGACCGTGTGCGACCACGACCCCGCGGCCCAGCGCCAGCAGCGCTCGGTCGGGCTGGCGGTGGCGCCGTTGGTCCATCAGGACGTCAAGATCAACCTCATCGACACGCCCGGATACATCGACTTCGTCGGCGAGCTGCGGGCCGGCCTGCGGGCCGCGGACGCGGCGATCTTCGTGGTCGGCGCGGCCGAGGGCGTGGACGCCGTGACCATGGCGCTGTGGGAGGAATGCGCGGCCGTCGGCATGCCCCGCGGCGTCGTGATCGCCCGGCTCGACCACCACCGCGCCGACTTCGACGCCGAGCTGATTGCCTGCCAGGACGCCTTCGGCGCCGGCGTGCTGCCGCTCTACCTGCCGGTCCCCGGCTCCGGCAACACCAAGCTGGTCGGGCTGATCACGCAGAGCGTCTTCGACTACTCCGACGGCTATCCGCCGACCGTGCGGGAAGCCGACGCCTCGCTGGCCGACTTCATGGCCGATCACCGCAACGCGCTGATCGAGGGCGTCATCGCCGAGAGCGAGGACGAGACCCTGATGGAGCGCTACCTCGGCGGCGAGGAGATCGACCAGGAGGTGCTGATAGCCGACCTGGAGACCGCGGTCACCCGCGGCTCGTTCTACCCGGTGGTGCCCGCGTGTGCGGCGACCGGGCTCGGGCTGGCCGAGATCCTGGACGGCATCGTGCGCGCCTTCCCGTCTCCGCTGGAGCACCCGCTGCCCTCGGTGACCGACCCGGTCGGCGGCGTCGTGCTGGAGATCAGCACCGACCCGGACGGCCCGCTCGCGGCCGAGGTCGTGCGCACCGCCGTCGACTCCTACGTCGGTCGGGTGTCGCTCGTCCGGGTGTTCTCCGGGACGCTGCGGCCGGAGCGGTCCGTGCACGTGTCGGGGCACGGCATGAGCGATCGCGGGCACGAGGACCACGACGAGGACGAGCGCGTCGCACACATCTACTCGCCGCTCGGCGCCGCCCTGCGCGAGGTGCCGTTCTGCGTGGCCGGCGATCTCTGCGCGCTGACCAAGCTTGGCTCGGCCGAGACCGGCGACACCGTGTCCAGCCCCGAGCAGCCGCTGCTGATGTCGCCGTGGCTGATGCCCGAGCCGCTGCTGCCGGTCGCGATCGTCGCCCGCAAGCGCAGCGACGAGGACACCCTGGCCCGCAACCTCGCGCGGCTGGTCGCCGGGGATCCGACGCTGCGGCTGGAGCGCAACGTCGAGACGCACCAGATGGTGTTGTGGTGCATGGGCGAGGCCCATGCCGATGTCGTGCTGGCCCGGCTGCGGGCCGGCGGGGCCGAGGTCGACACCGAGGACGTCCGGGTGCCGCTGCGGGAGACCTTCGCCAAGCCCGCCAAGGGACACGGCCGGCACGTCAAGCAGTCCGGCGGGCACGGCCAGTACGCCGTGTGCGACCTGGAGGTCGAACCGCTGCCGCGTGGCTCCGGCTTCGAGTTCGTGGACCGGGTTGTCGGTGGATCGGTGCCCCACCAGTTCATTCCCAGCGTGGAGAAGGGCGTGCGGGCCCAGCTCGCGCGGGGTTTGCACAGCGACCGCCCGTGCGTCGACGTGCGCGTGACCCTCGTGGACGGCAAGGCCCACAGCGTCGACTCCTCCGACGCCGCGTTCCAGACCGCCGGCGCGATGGCGTTGAAGGAGGCCGCCGCCAACAGCCGGATCGCGCTGCTGGAGCCGATGGACGAGGTCACCATCCGGCTGCCCGACGACTATCTCGGGGCCGTGCTCGGCGACCTGTCCGGCAAGCGGGCCCGGGTGCTGGGCACCGAGGCCGACATCACGCCGGGGCGGACGCTCATCCGGGCCGAGGTGCCCGCGACCGAGCTGGTTCGGTACGCCGTCGAGCTGCGTTCCCTGGCGTCGGGGACGGCGACCTTCACCCGGCACTTCGCGCGATACGACCCGCTGCCCGACAACCTGGCGGCCAAGGCGTGACGCCAGGCGCGGCCCGTGTTCAGCGCACGGGCCGCACCGTCCCGTCCCATTCCGTGGTCAGCAGGTCGTCCAGCAGGGGGCCGATCAGCGGCGGGTAGATCAGGTCGCCCGAGTCGGCCAGCTCCTGCGTCGTCCACCACCGGTGGCCGGTCACAGTGTCGTTCTCCAGCTGCGTGAAACCGGACGTGTCGATGGCGTCGGCGTTGGTGCGCAACAGGAAGAACCACTCCTCGCCGAGAAACCAGCGGCCGTCGAAGCAGAACGTCACCCGCCGCAGCCACACCGGCCCCGTCAGATCCGCTTCGTTGCAACAGATTCCGGTCTCCTCGGCCAGTTCGCGAACCGCGGCTTCCCGCAGCGCCTCACCCTTCTCGATGCCGCCGCCCGGCGTGAACCACCACTGCTCGGCGTTGTTCGGCGGCGGATTGCCGCCACGGAACAGCAGCACCCGCTTGTGGTCGTCGACCAGCAGGATGCGGGCCGACGCCCGGGGCACCATCGCCTGCTCGCCGCTCTCCGGCGCCACCGGCTCCGCGATCTCGAAGTAACTCGGCAGCGGCGCCGTGCCCGCGAGCCGCAGCCAGCGCACCGATCGCTTGCGCCGCAACGACAGCGTGTCCCGCACCGCGTCGTTGTGCACCCTTCGCGCCAGCACCAGCCGATGCTCCGCGTCCGCCAACTCGGTGGCGATCTCCCCCGGCAGCGCCGCCCGGTCCAGCTCCCCCAGCAGCCGGCTCACCTCGTTCTCCGCCGCCTCCCGGTCGGCCTTCCCGGCCTTCTCCGCTTGAGCCGTCGCCTCGTTCAGCTTCGGGCTCGCCAGCCTCGCCAGCAACGCCCTCCGCGCCAGCGCCGCATCCAACGCCGCCCACGCCGCGTCCGTCCGGATGTGCAGCCGATCGAGGCGGCTCGTCAGCCGCACCACCCTCGCGACGAGAAACAGCAGCACCAACAGCCCCGCCGCCACCCCCTCGAAGATCACCGCCCGACCCTACTCCGGCCTGCGGAAATGACCGGCCGGAGACCCGTGGGGCATGCGACCTACGTTCGCGCGGTGGCAGGGCTGGCTGACGTGGCGGCCTCGTAGACATGGAGGACCTGGTCGGCGACGACGGACCAGTCGAAGGCCAGGGCGCGGGAAGCGCCGGCGGAAGCGAATTCCGTGCGGCGCAAGGGGTTATCGAGCATGGAGGCCAGGGCCGAGGCCAAGGCTGAGGGGTCAGCGGGCGGGGCGAACTGCGCGGCGGGGCCGAGGACGCGGCGGAAGGCGTCCAAATCGCTGGCGACGACGGGGGTGCCGGCGCTCATGGCCTCGACGAGCACGATGCCGAAGCTCTCGCCGCCGGTGTTGGGGGCGCACAACACATCCACGGACCGGAGCAGGGAAGCCTTGGTGGCCTCGGTCACCTCGCCGAGCACCGTGGCCTGGGGACAAGCGGCGGTCAACAACGAAGCATTGCCACGGCCGGCGACAAGCACCCGGAGGTCGGGGTAGCGAGGAGCCAACAACCGCACGGCCTCGACGAGCACGGACATGCCCTTGCGCGGCTCGTCGAAACGGCCGACGAAGCCGATGGTGCCGCCGGCCCGAGGGAAACCGGGCAACGGCAAGGCGTCGGCGAAGAACGAGACGTCGGCCCCGTTGGGAATCTCGACGGCATCGCCGCCGAGATGCTCGACCTGCACCCGCCGAGCGGGCTCGGACACGGCGATCCGGGCGGTGACCTTCTCCAACTGGGGCCGAAGCACACCCTGGGCGGCCAACAGGATCCAGGACCGGTCGAAGGAGGTGTGAAAGGTGGCGACGACGGGACCACGAGCCAGCGTCAACGCCAGGAAGGACAGGCTGGGGGCGATGGGCTCGTGCAGGTGCAGCACGTCGAAATCGCCCGCACGCAGCCAGCGCCGAACCCGCAGGTAAGCGGCGGGACCGAAGGCCAGCCGAGCGACGGAACCGTTGAAGGGAATGGGCATCGCCCGTCCGGACGGCGCCAGGACGGACACCTCGTGCCCGAGCCCCCGCAGCGCGGCGGCGAGCCCGGTGACGTGGGCTTGAACCCCACCCGGCACGGCCAGCGAGTACGGGCAGACCAGGCCGATCCTCACTCGGAGAGGTCCTCGGTCAGCCACAGCCGCTGGAGCATGTGCCAGTCCTCGGGATGCGCGGCGATGTCGGCGGCGAACACGTCGGCCAACGCCTGCGTGGCGGCCGGGATGCCGTCCACGCCGTTGACCTTGACCGGCGGATGCACCCGCATCCCCCAGCCGGTCTCGGTGAACCAGGTGCCGACGGGCAGTAGCGCCGCGCCGGTGGTGGCGGCCAGGAAGGCCGGCCCGGCCGGCATCTTGGTGGTGCCGTTGAAGAAGGACACAGGCACGCCGTTGGCGGTGAGGTCCCGGTCGGCGAACAGGCAGACGGTGCCGCCGGCCCGCAGCCGCTGCGCGAGGTGCTCGGTGGGCCGCAGGTCGCCACCGGAGGACGGCACGACGTCGAACCCGAGCCGTTCGCGGGCCCGCGTGAAGCTCCGGTACAGGGACTCGGGCCGCAGCCGCTGCACCACGACGCTGACCTGGTCGGTGTGGCCGAGCAGCCACACGCCGGCCAGGTCCCAGCTGCCGCTGTGCGGCAGTGCCAGAATCACGCCGTTGCCCTCGGCGCACGCGGCGTGCAGGTTCTCCTGGCCGGTGGCGGTGCGCTCGACCGCCTGGTGCACGGCGGCGACGTCGCCGCGCCGCAGCCGGAACGTCTCGCACCAGTAGCGGGCGTACGAGCGCATGGCCCGCGCGACGAGTTCGTCCAGCTCGGCGGCCCCGGCCCGAGGCACCACCCGGGCCAGGTTCCGGCGTAACTGCGCGACCCCGGGCCCGTTGCGCCGGGTCGCGAGGTCGGCGCCCCACCGGAAGACGCCGGCGGCGACCTGCTCGGGCACGATCCGCGCGAGGGCCCAGCCGGCCCGGTAGGCCGCGGTGAGGAACAGACCCTTCACCCGGTCTGCTCCTTGGCCGATCGGTGCACGGCGACCATGCGCTGCACGACGGTGATGACGGCCAGCACCGCCAGCACCCACAGCGCGACATCCAGCGCGTACGGCACGCCGAGGCCGGTGAGCCCGGTGCCGACCAGGGCCAGGATCATGCGCTCGGCCCGTTCGACCAGGCCGCCGTCGGCCGTCAGGCCGGTGGCCTCGGCCCGCGCCTTCACGTACGAGATGACCTGGGCCCCGACCAGCGCGATCAGCGCGGCGGCGCCGGCCGGGCGGTCGCCGGCGACGGCCAGGCACCACCAGGCGATGGCGCCGAGCAGGGCCCCGTCGGCGATGCGGTCGCAGCTGGCGTCCAACACCGCGCCGAACCGGGTGCCGGCGCCGCTGGCCCGCGCTACGGCCCCGTCGAGCAGGTCGAACAACACGAAGAAGGTGATCACGAGCGTGCCGGCGAACAGCTCGCCGCGCGGCAGGAACCAGAGTGCGCCGAGCACGGTGCCCGCGGTGCCGACGATGGTGAGGGCGTTGGGCGTGACACCGCGTCGCAGCAGCCACGTCCCGACCGGATCGGTGACGCGGGAGACCGAGGCGCGAGCGAAGATGTTCAGCATGGGGCGGCGGAGGCACCTACCTGCACTTCAGGACCTGGGAGGACCAGCCTAACCAGCGGACCGGAGCCGGGTGCCAGCGACACCCCGCGTCTCATTCGTCACACGGGTTGCTGGGGCAGCCCTTGCTCGCCTGGGTCGTGATCGCCTCGCAGATCAGGCCGAGCTGCCGCACCTGCTCGTCGCTCAGGCCGTCGAACAGGACGTTGCGCACCTCGCCGACGTGTCCGGGGGCGGCGGCCTTGACGGCGGTCATACCGTCGTCGGTGAGCACTGCGAACGCGCCGCGCTTGTCGGTGGCGCACGACCGGCGCAGCACCCAGCCGTTCTCCTCCAGCCGGGCGATCGCGTGCGACAGCCGGCTGCGGGAGGATTTGGTGAACTCGGCCAGGTCGCTCATCCGCAGCTCACGACCGGGAGACTCGGAGAGTGCGACAAGGATCTCGTAGTAGGTGGTCGGCATGCCCGAGTCGCGCTGCAGCTGGCGGTCCAGACGCTCAGTGACCAGCTTGGTCGCGACGGTGTACGCCCGCCACACCTGCTGCTCGGAATCGGACAACCACCGCGGCTCGCTCATGAGTCACATCATACCTGTTGTTGAACGCTCAATCTCAGTGCTAAGGTTCAGTTGAGAGTTCAATCAAGGCTCTGAACCAGGCTCATGGAGGACCGAAAGATGACTGCCGCAACCCAGATCCCCGGATACGTCGCCGGCACGTGGACCATCGACCCGGTGCACTCGGACGTCGCGTTCATCGTCCGCCACCTCGGCGTGTCCAAGGTTCGCGGTCGTTTCAACACCATCAGCGGCACGATCGTCACCGGCGCCGACCCGAGCGCGTCCTCGGTGACCGCCCAGATCGTGGCCGACAGCGTGGACACCAAGAACGAGCAGCGCGACGGCCACGTGCGGTCGGCCGACTTCCTGCACGTCGAGGAGCACGAGCACCTGACCTTCACGTCGACCGCGGTGCGCATCGACGGCGAGGACATCGAGATCGACGGCGACCTGACGCTGCACGGCGTGACCAAGGCCGTGACCCTGACCGGCGAGCTGGGCGGCTTCGGCGACGGCCCGAACTCCAAGGTCCTCGGCGTGTCGGCCAGCACCGAGATCAAGCGCTCGGACTTCGGCGTCGGCGGCGGCATCCCGTCCGCCGTGGTCAGCGACAAGATCAGGATCGAGCTCGACGTCGAGGCCCAGCTCCAGGCCTGACCCCAAGCCGACCCCCGCGAGTCGCGCTCTCGGACACACCGAATGTGGGTTTCGAGCAGAATTGAGCCTTGAGTCTCGGTTCTGCCGGAAACCTACATTCGCACTGCCTGAGAGCGCGACTCGCGGGTTATCGGGGCCAGGCTTTGCTGAGTAGGTCCCAGGTTTCGCCGAGGAGCTGGGGGATGGTGCGGGTCTGGCCGATGACCGGCATGAAGTTGGCGTCGCCGCCCCAGCGGGGCACCACGTGCTGGTGCAGGTGGGCGGCGATGCCGGCGCCGGCGATGGCGCCCTGGTTCATGCCGATGTTGAAGCCGTGCGGGCCCGACACGCCGCGCACCACGCGCATCGCGGTCTGGGTGAACTCCCCCAGCTCCACGGTCTCGGCCGCGTTCAGATCGGTGTAGTCGGCGACGTGCCGGTACGGGACGACCATCAGGTGCCCGGCGTTGTACGGGTACAGGTTGAGCACGGCGTAGACCAGCTGCCCGCGGGCCAGGATCAGCGCCTGCTCGTCGGGCAGGCTGACGATGGCGCAGAACGGGCAGCCCGCCGGCTCGTCGCCATCGGGCTTGTTCTCGCCACGGATGTAGGCCATCCGGTGCGGGGTCCACAGCCGCTGCAACGCGTCCGGGACCCCCACGCCCTCCTGCGGAACCGTCACGCGGTGGCCACCGTGAAGGTCTCGGCGCTCGGCGACACGTTCTCCCGCCGCTGCACCCAGTTCACGACCGCGTCCACCGCCTGCTCCACCGGCACGCCGTTGACCTGGCTGCCGTCACGGAAGCGGAACGACACCGCGCCGGCCTCCACGTCCTTCTGGCCGGCGACCAGCATGAACGGCACCTTCTGCATGGTGTGGTTGCGGATCTTCTTCTGCATGCGGTCGTCGGAGGCGTCCACCTCGACCCGCACGCCCTTGGCCCGCAGCGCCTTGGTCACCTGCAGCAGGTGCTCGACGTGCTCGTCGGCGATGGGGATGCCGACCGCCTGCACCGGGGCCAGCCAGGCCGGGAACGCGCCGGCGTAGTGCTCGGTGAGCACGCCGAAGAAGCGCTCGATGGAGCCGCAGAGGGCGCGGTGGATCATCACCGGCCGCTGCCGGCTGCCGTCGCTGGCGGTGTATTCCAGCTCGAACCGCTCCGGCAGGTTGAAGTCCAGCTGGATGGTCGACATCTGCCAGGTGCGGCCCAGCGCGTCCTTGGCCTGCACGGAGATCTTGGGACCGTAGAAGGCGGCGCCGCCCGGGTCCGGCACGAGCTCCAGGCCGGAGTCCTCGGCGGCCTCGCGCAGCGCCTCGGTCGCCTGCGCCCACACCTCGTCGGAGCCGAC
>DASWRQ010000027.1:0-7235 GCA_036403095.1 Kutzneria sp.
ACGCAGTGCAGACCGTCACCTGGACCGCCGACCCGGGCACCCAGATCAAGCCCGGCGAGTTCCTCCGGTTCCCGGTGCTGGCCGGCCCGTTGGCCGACAACACCGACAAGCTGACGTTCAAGGCCGTGCAGACCTACAGCAACGGCGACGTGGTCCGGTGGATCGACGCGCCCGCGGCCGAGGGCGCGCCGGAGCCCGAGCACCCTGCGCCGACGATCACCCTCGTCTCGGACGACGCCGACTCCGGCGCGGCCAAGCCCACCGCCGCCGCCGCCACGGCAACCCCGGACACCACCGCCCGCTGGCTGGGCGGCGCCGGGCTGGTGGTCGGCATCCTCGGACTCGCGCTGGGCTTGGTGATCGCGGCCCGCGGCCGGCGCGCCGTGACGCCGTCGACCAAGAGCACCACCGAGTAGCCGTCGCCGACGCCGGGGCGGGTTCCCGCCCCGGCGTCAGCGGTCACCGCCCACGCATGGACTTTGGCGCGGTACAGGGTCGCGGGATGCTGGCACCCTCGCGGCCGGGCCGGGGGGCCGGTGCTGCCCTTGGTCCCGACGCACGCAAGGGGTCTTCGCAGGCTCCCAAGATGTGAACGGGCTGGGCGCGGGGTGCCGCCTCTGTCAGCATCGACGCATGGCTTCCCAGGCGGCCGGGCTCTGCTCCCGGCGGCACATCGACCTCCGCCGCGACGCGGCGGCGATGTGTCGCGCCATGAACCGTCCCGGTCCCTGATCCCCGGCTCGCTGGAGAAGCCCATGCAGCGCACGACATCGACCGCCGGCACGGTGTTACGCGCCGTCCTTGAGCACGGGCCGGCCTCACGAAGCGCGGTCGCGAGGACGACCGGTCTGTCGGCGGCGTCGGTGAGTCGACAGGCGGCGGATCTGGTTCGGGCCGGGCTGCTGCGCGAGCTGCCGGAAGTGAGCGGGCCGAACGGACTCGGCCGTCCGCACGTGCCGCTCGAACTCGACACCGAGCGGCACGTGGTGGCCGGCGTGCATGTCGCCGTTGGGCATGCGACCTCGGTCGTGATGGATCTGCGCGGCCGAATCCTTGCCACACACAGTGAACCGCATCGCGGGGCGGGGCCGGAAGCCGTGCTCAGGCGGGCCGGCGGCACGGTGCGGGCGCTGCTCGACACGCACGCCGACGGTGCGGCCCCGTTGGGGATCGGGTTCGCCTCCGGAGGCTGGGTCGACCCGGACACCGGCACGGTCATCGAGCACGAACTGCTGGGCTGGCGCCGTGTTCCAGTCGCCAACCTGCTGTCCGAGGCCACCGGACTGCCGGTGCACATCGACGGCCACTCGCGCGCCCTGGTGCACGCCGAGCAGCTGTTCGGCGAGGCCCGTGGCAGCGCCTGCGTGGTGCTGTTCGTCGGCAACGTGGTGGACACGGCCTTCGCCACCGACGGCGTCGTCCACTATGGACGTCGGTCGGCGGCGGGCGGCGTGGCGCACCTGCCGGTCGCCGGCAGCGACTACCCGTGCTCGTGCGGCCGCCGGGGATGCTTGCAGGCGTCGGTGTCGGAGTGGGCGATGGTCGGTCGGGCCCTGCGGCGCGGGATCATCGACAGCCCGTCGTTCCCGGCATTGCTGGCCGCCGCCCGTGACGGCGACACGGCGGCGCTGAGGATGTTCCGCACCAGGGCGGAGTTGGTCGGACGGGCGGCCGCGATGTTGTTCGACGTGCTCAATCCCGAGGTGCTCGTGGTGGTGGAGCAGGGCATCAGCAACCTGCCGGGCTGCATGGAGGTGCTGCGGGCCGAGGTGCGGTCCCGCTCGACGGCGTGCGAGCGACCCGAGGAAACCGTGCTGCCGACCAGCTTTCCCGACACCGTGCTGGCCATCGCCGCCGGAGCGGTGTTGTTGGACGTGCTCTACACCGATCCGCTGGGCCCGGTGCGCCGCCGGTTCGCTCCCGCGATGTGAAACCGACTTAATTCACGGCCGCGTTATGTAGACCGGCCCGAACCCGGAGGCGAGGATCGAGTCGTCAGGCCAACGGATCTCGACACCAGAAATGCCCATCGCGGAACAGGGGTTTGTCATGACCGCGACCGTTCCCGGACTGGAACCGACGCAATTCAGAAACATCTTCCGTCGGCACCCGGCCGGCGTCGTCGTGATCACGCTGGACGCCGGCCACGGCCCGGTCGGCTTCACCGCCACCTCGCTGAGCTCGCTGTCGCTCGAGCCGCCGCTGGTGTCCTTCGGCATCGGCATCGGCACGTCGAGCTGGCCGCACGTGAGCCGCGCGAGCACCGTCGTCGTCAACTTCCTCGGCGCCCATCAGGAAGACGTGGCCAGGACCTTCGCGACCAGCGGCATAGACCGGTTCGCCGCACCGACCGCGTGGACCCGGCTGGCCGAGGGCGAACCCTTGCTCGCCGGCACCGCGGGTTGGCTGCGGGTGACCGTCACGCAGACCGTGGCCGCGGGCGACCACCGCATCGTGATCGGCCGCGTGGAGTCCGCTTCGCTGTCCGACGGCCACCGCCCGCTGATCTATCACGACGGCAGCTACCACTCGATCTGAGCAGCGGGGTTGCCAGCAGTGGTTCGAGGAGGGCAGCAGCCTGATCGGGCCGCAATGAGTCCACTGTGGATGACGCTGCGCCGGGCGATGCCCGGCGCAGCGTCACAGTGTCAGCGCGAGATCGGGGCCACCGGGGCCTCCGGCGCGACGCACAGCGGCCCGTCGTTGTTGTTGCTGGGGTCGGCCGAGGACGTGCCGTTGGGGCCGACCGCCTTGCTCAGCGACGACACGGTGCCGCAGCCGTCCGGGCCGTTCGTGGTCGCGTAGACGATGCCGGCGCCGGCCAGCAGGCCGGCCACGATCGCGGCGCCCGCGATCGCTGCCCTGAAGCGGTTCTTGCTCATCTCGTGCTTCCCTTCCTGATGGGAACTTCGGTGCACCGGGCATGTCGTCCCGGTGTGCCCCATTCAGTCAGAGCCGAGGTTTCGTCAGCATTGGGTGGCTTCCGGCGCCGGGAACCGGACGGTGACGGTGAGCCCGCCATCGGGGTTGGCCACTGCTGTCACGGCGCCGCGATGAGCCTCGGTGACCGCGCGGATGATCGCCATGCCCAGTCCGTGGCCGCCGCGGGTGCGGGGCGTGGCCCGGACGAACGGCTCGAACAGCTCGTCGAGCAGTTCGGCGGGAACTTCCCGGCCGGTGTTGGACACCGTCAGCATCGGACCGTCGTCCTCCCGGGCGACGCGCACGAGGACACTACCGCCGGATTGGTTGTGTCGCACCGCGTTGCGCAGGAGATTGACGACGAGCCGGTCGAGCAGGGCTGGATCGCCGTCCACGATTGTCGGCGTTGACACCAGTTCGACGCTCAGGCCGCCCTCCTGCGCCTCGGCCTGGATCTCGGTCAGGGCGTTCGCGGCGACCACCGCGAGATCGGTCGCCATCGCCTGCACAACACCGTGTTCGGCTCGGGCGAGGTCCAGGAGAGTGTCGACCAGGTGCTCGCTCTGCCGGTTGACGGCCAGCAGCTGTTCGGTCAGGACGCGCACATCGCACTTGGCGGGTGCGGCCGCGGCGACCTCGAGGATGGCCTTGCCGGTGGTCAGGGGCGTCAACAGCTCGTGGGAGGCGTTCGCGGCGAAACGACGCTGGGCCTCGAAAGTCCGCTCCAGTCGGGCCAACATGCCGTCGAAGGTGTCGGCCAGGTCCTTGATCTCGTCACGGGGACCGGTCAGGGCCACCCGGGCGCGCAGGTCGCGGACGGCGGTCGCGTGGGCGATCGCGGTGATCCGTCTGATCGGCGCCAGCATGCGGCCCGCGACGAACCAGCCGAGCAGCGAGGCCACGAGCAGACCGAACGCCAGCGCGATCCCCGCCGCCACGGCGAGGCTGCCCACCACGTCCGAGCCCGTTCCGACAGTCGGCGGCGGTGCGGCCGGAGTGGGTGCGATGGTCGGCGTCGCGTCGACCGGAGGCGCCCAGGCCGGGGTCACCATGGCGGACATGAGCAGGTACACCCCGACCGACAGCACGGTGGCGGCCAGCGCGAACGTGATGCCGTAGACCAGCGCGAGGTGGGTCCGAATCGTCAACGCCGGCCGGCGCGAGGTCACCGCTCCGCCAGCCGGTAGCCGATCCCGGGTTCGGTGTGGATCACTGGTGGGTCGCCCAGCTTGCGGCGCAGCCAGTGGATCGTGATCCGCACGGCGTTGGTGAACGGGTCGGCGTTCTCGTCCCAGGCCTTCTCCAGCAGGCGCTCGGCGCTGACCGCGCCGCCCTGCGCGGCGAGCAGCAGCTCGAGCACGGCGAACTCCTTGCGGGTCAACTGGATCTCCCGTCCGTCGCGGGTGACCTCACGCCGGTGCGGGTCCAGGCGCACGCCGGCCGCTTCGAGCACGAGGGGCCGGCCGTTGGGGCCTCGACGACACAGGGCGCGGATCCGCGCGACCAACTCGGGGAAGCCGAAGGGCTTGGCCAGATAGTCGTCGGCGCCCAGTCCGAAACCGGCGACCCGGTCCTCCAGGCTGCGGGCCGCGGTCAGCATGAGGATGCGGCACGGCGCCTGGGCCCGGATCAGTCGCCGGCACACCTCGTCGCCGTGCGCCACCGGCAGGTCGCGATCGAGCACGACCACGTCGTAGTCGTGGACGCCAAGTCGCTCCAACGCCTCCTCGCCGTCCCCCGCGACGTCCACGGCCATGGCCTCGTCGCGCAGTCCCGAGGCGATGGTCTGGGCCAGCAGCGGCTCATCTTCGACGACGAGTACCCGCATCCCGTGCTCCTCCCGGTTGTCCCAATGCCGAACAGCACATGGTGGACGGCCCCGTGTTTCGTCGGCGTTGGGTGCCGGGCCGAGCCGATGCCACACGAAGCGACGGTGGGCCGAGCGAAATCCGCCCGGCCCACCGCGTCATCCGACCGTCAGCATGCGCCGCCGTCCGTCCAGACGCCGGACGAGCCGCCGGGCGTGTCGGCCTGGGTCCACCACAGAGCGGTCCACTTGTGGCCGTTGTAGGCGACGGTCGCGCCCTTGAGATAGGCCTGGGCGGAGCTCCAAGCCGCTGGGCAGGCGCCGCCGCCGGGCCCAGTGGTGGTGGTTGTCGTGGTGGTGGTGGGCGGTGACTGGGGCGGGGTGGCCCCGGCGAACTTCGCGGTGAACCTCGTGAAGTCCCAGTCGTTCTGCGTGATGTTGCTGCAGATCCCGTTGTCGCTGCTGGCTCCGCACTGCCGGTCGCGGTTGACCGACCAGAACGTGAACCGGCCAAGGCCGCGACTGGTCGCGTAGTCCAGCACGGTCTGGAAGTCGGACTGGGCGAAGACCTCGCCGTTGTCGGAGTGGCCGTTCATGCCGGAGAAGCCCTCGTGGGCGTACGCGGTCGCGCTGTCCCAGCCCATGTGGGTCTCCAGCAGGCCGTGCAGCGCCTCGAGCGCGGACACCTGGGCCGAGCCGCCGGCGAAGCCGCCGTCGAACGGCATGATGGAGAAGTTGTTGGGGGAGAAGCCGAGCGCCTTGGACTTGTCCAGCAGCTGGGTGCCGAAATAGCCGGTGCCCGACGTGGTGCCCGGCATGGTCACCGAGACGAACAGACCCGGGTTGTTGGCCTGCAACGTCTTGGCCGCGCCCAGCTCGTTGTTGACGGCCGCGTCGTTCTCGTACTCCGGCTCTTCCAGGTCGAAGTCGATGGCGTGCAGCGAGTATTTGTCGATCACCTGCTGGTAGGCCGCGGCGGTGGCCGCCACGGTGCCGCAGGTCTGGCCGAGCTTGGTGCCGCCGTAGCCGCCGACCGAAACCGACACGTCGCCGCCGGCCCCGCGAATCTTGCTGATCACGCCGGCGACCGCGGTGTCCGAGGACACCGCGGAGGTGCCGTCCCAGGTGGGGCTGCAGCCACCGCCGTTCGGGGCCAGGATGAAGGCGAGCTGGAAGGCCTTCTGTCCGGTAGCGGCCATCACGACGGTCGGGTCGGGCGGGTTGTTGCTCTGGGGCATCAGGTACGGCGCCGAGGCGTACCAGTTGGAGCTGAGCGCGTTCGGGACCTGCGCGTTGCGCGGCATGGTCTCGGCGGCGTTGGCCACGGCTGCCGCGCCGCACGCGGCCAGGGCCGCAAGGGCGGCTGCGGCAAGTCGGGCGTGCTGCATCCATCCTCCTTGTGTAGGTCGGGTTTATGGGAGGCGTCGGTCCGAGAAGGACACTCGTTCGACGCGAGGACGAACTTGGACTAGACCAATGCCGCTGTCAAGGAATTGGTGCGCACCCACCGGTATTTGCTCCGTTCGGCAGCGGGCGGGCAGTGCTGTTGGATGATCAAGTTCGGGTGCGGCGAGCACGCCGAGAATGGTCCGATCCAATCTTCAGGCTTGGTCCAAGTCGTGGATCGTCATCGTCGGCACTGGCTTTCCTGACGGCGTCGACCAATGCGGTGGTGCCGATGTCCTTGGGAGGTCCCGGTAGGTCGTCGCGCAGCACACAACGGATGGAATCCGGCGCGTCGAAGCCGGTCAGCACGGCAATCGTGGCCGGACGCGGCGCGGCGGGGTTGGTCAACAGGCGGAGCGCGTGTGTCGGATCGGCCCGAATTTCCATGACCACCACGTCGGGGCGGTGTCGTGCGGCCAGGCGCACCGCGATCAGCTGGTCGGCGGCCTCGCCGACCACAGCCATGTCCTCGTGGGCGGCCAGGACCGCCGCGATCCTGGTGCGGATGATGGCCTGGTCGCTGGCGATCAGCACCCGGATGGTCACGTGTCACTCCTGTTTGTCGCGTTCGGACAAGCCGCGGCGCGTCCATTCAGTCGGACTCGAGGTTTCGTCGGCGTTTCGTGCCCACCACCCCGTCCGCCCGTCCCCACCGGGTCTCGAATGGGAAGGCCTGGTACCGGTTTCAGGCCCCGCGGGCGTTGACATCGCCGGCCGAGTCGTCCAGTATGTGAGCGCTCTCACGCTTGGTCGCCAGCATGCCCGCCGCGCCCGAGACTGCAGTGTGCGTGCTGATCATTGGTCGGCCGAGCGAGCTCTTGTCGCAATGCGGTGGGGCATGGCGATTGTCTTCGTCCACGGATTTGGTTGCCGCCGGACCGGACAGGAACCGGACGAGATCGCGGACGTCTGTTGCCCCCGGCCTTCGCGGCGACCGACAATGACGGCCACCGATGACAAGGTTGTCTAGGCTGGAAGGCAGGGCACCGCATGGACCTTCGGCTCAACCGCAGGCGTGCCCTTCAGCTGCTGGGCGCCGGCGGAATCACGCTGCTCACCT
>DASWRQ010000028.1:0-50546 GCA_036403095.1 Kutzneria sp.
ATTCCTCCACTCCGAGTGGAGGAATGGTCCCTTCCCAACGTTCGGGGCCTCGACTGGGTGACTAGGGTCGCTCGAAGGGGTGGGCGGGCTTGAAGCGGGGGTGGGGGCGGCGGTGGGGTGGCACATCCCCACTGAGAGGACCCACCCATGTCACGGATGGCCCGTACGGCCGGCGTCGCGGTTGCCCTGCTGGTCGGGACGGCGGCGCCGCTGCTGACCGCGGTCCCGGCGCAGGCGGCGGCCCAGGACTGCATCCAGTACCTGGCCGACCACTACCAGAAGCCGGCCCAGCAGGCGGTCACGGGCTGCGCCTTCGGCGCGGTGCTGGCCAAGGCGACGTGCGTGAACTACATGACCACGAACGGCGTGACGGCGGCGGACGCCAAGCAGGCGTGCAAGCTGGCCGGCGAGAACGGCCAGAACTAGCGGGCCAGTAGTGCGCGGACCAGCCCCGGCAACGCGACGGCGAGCCGGCGGCTGGTCGGCACCACGGCCCGAGGGCCGAACACGTCGTAGTCCTGGGCGGCGAGCTCGTCGAGGATGCCCTGGTACAGGGTGAAGGCCACGGAGACGCACGGCCGCGACTCGGGGGCCAGCAACGCGATGCCCGCGGCGGCGTGCCGGTACACGGCCCGCGTACGGGCGGCCAGGTGGGCCAGGGCGGCCCGGACGCGCCGGTCCCGGCGTCCCGACTCCCGGCACCACGCCAGCAGTGCCCGGTCGACGCCGAAGGCGGCCAACTCGTCGGCCGGCAGGTAGACCCGGCCCCGGTCGAGGTCCTCGGCCACGTCACGCAGGAAGTTGGTCAGCTGGAACGCCTCGCCCAGGGCGGCGGCGTACGGCTCGGCGCCGTCCTCGGCCCCGAGCACGGGCAGCATCTGCAGCCCGATCACCTCGGCCGAGCCGCGCATGTAGGTGCAAAGCTCGGCGTACGAGCCGTACTCGCACTGGTGCAGGTCCATCCGCATCGAGGCCAGGAAGTCCTCGAACAGCGCGGGCTCGATGCCGTAGCGGGCCACGGTGTCGGCCAGTGCGGCCAGCACCGGGTGCTCCGCAACCCCGGTCAGGGCTGCCTTGAGCTGCTGCTCCAACGAGTCGAGCTCGGCGGCGGGGGAGGAGCCGGGGTTGTCCACGACCTCGTCGGCCAGCCGGGCGAAGCCGTACAGGGCGTGCACGGCCGGTCGCCGGTCGGCCGGCAGCAGCAGGGTGGCCAGGTAGAACGTCTTGCCGTGAGCTGCATTGATCCGTCGGCACCGGGCGTAGGCGGCCTCCAGGCTCACGGGTGCTGCCTCAGCGCCTTCTCCGGGGCGTCCTTGATGTACCGCAGCGACAGCTTGAGCGGATCGGGCTTGAGCAGCGACACGGCGGCCAGCACGGACACCGCGAGGATGACGAACATGTAGCCCCAGTCGTACAGCGCGGTGCCGCCGGACGGGTACGTGATCAGCAGCAGCCACACCGAGGCGCAGGCGGCCAGCGTGAGCGAGGCGGTGCCCCAGGCGAAGCCGGCGGCCAGCACCAGCGCCCAGCTGAAGTACCAGGGCAGCGTGACCGGGGCGAGCAGGGCGCAGGCGGCCATGCAGATCGCGGCCCGGCGGATCGCGTCGTTGCCGCCCTCCCGGGCCCGCCACCACTGCCGGACCAGGATGTAGATCAGCAGCAGCGAGCCGAGGGTCCGGGTCACCGTGACGAACGGCTGCACGTCGCCGACGCCGACGAACCAGTCGAGCACGGTGTAGATCGCCTGTCCGACGCCGGACGGCAGGGACAGCCAGTTGATCACGATGGACGAGCCGCTCAGCGCCGGGATCCAGCCCAGGTCCACGCCGGCGGCCAGGGTGCACAGCACGAAGATGCCGCCGAACAGGCCGACCGCCGGGAACGCGGCCCGCACGAACCGGTAGCTGCGGGTGCCCAGCGGGATGTGCGCCATCCAGATCCAGATCAGGAACGGCAGCGCGATCGCGGCCGTGGCCTTGACCGAGAAGGCCAGCGCGACCAGGGCGATGCCGGTCAGGTGCCGCCGGTCCAGCACGAAAACCACGCCCACGGCCATCAGGCCGATCATCAGCATGTCGTTGTGCGCGCCGCCGATCAGGTGCACGACCAGCAGCGGGTTGGCCCCGACCAGCCACAGCGCGATCGAGGAGTTGCCGCCGAGCCGGTCGCACAGCCGCGGCAGCGCCCACCACAGCATGGCGAAGCCGACGGCCAGCACCAGGCGCATCACCAGCACGCCGCTGATCAGCGAGGTCAGGCCGTCGCCGGTGATCGCGACGATGCCCTTGGTCAGCAGCACGAACAGCGGCCCGTAGGGCGAGGGCGTGTTCTGCCAGACGATGCTCACGTTGTCGGACAGGGCGCTGGGCAGCGCCGACGGGCCGACGCCGTACGGGTCGAGGCCGTGCAGCGCCAGGTCGCCCTGGGCCAGATAGCTGTAGACGTCCCGGGTGAACAGCGGCGGCGCGATCATCAGCGGCGCGATCCAGATCACGATGACCCGGATCATGTACGCGTGGCTGACGCGGCCGGCCCTGGCGTGCCGGCCGAGCCGGATCCAGGCCCAGATGGCCAGGCCCAGGCCCAGGTAGAGCAGCCAGGTGGCCAGCATCATGCCGTGGCCGTAGCGGATCCAGTTGAACGCGCCGTTGGCCAGCACCGGGTCGTGGATCAGGGTGGCGCCGGCGCCCATGCCGCCGCCGGCGATCAGCACCATGCCGGCCAGGCCGAGCAGGGCCGTTCTGATCGGGAACGGCCAGACGCGCTCGGGCTCGGGCGTCGGCGCCGCGGTGCCCCCGGGAGTCAATGGGGTCAGACGCGTAGGGCCGAGCGGCACCGGAGCAGGGTCGGCGCTGGAGCGGGGGAGGGAAGGCGTCGCGGGCATCGCGCCGTCCATCGTCCCACAACCTCCGGCCGCGTGAGCGCGCAGCGGCCCCGACGTCACAGGGAGTTCACCGTCGATGCCCTTCTCGAATATCAGGTAACCTGATATTGTCGGCGTCGTGAAGTCGTTGATGCAGGACGTTCCGCTGACGCTGGACATGGTGCTGCGCCGCTGCCTGGAGACGGGCGCGGGCGTCGAAGTGGTGTCGGCGACACCGGCCGGCACGGTGCGCACGACCTGGGGCGAGATCGGCCATCGGGCAACCGCTCTGGCCGGTGTGCTGGACGAGCTCGGCGTGGACGTCGGCGGCCGGGTCGCCACCTTCGCCTGGAACACGCATCGGCACGTCGAGCTGTTCCTGGGCGTGCCCTGCGCCGGTCGGGTCGTGCACGGCGTCAACGTCCGGCTGACCGACGACGAAGTCCTTTACCAGCTCCGCAACGCCGGCGACGAGGTGCTGTTCGTCGATGCGTCGCTGACCGACCGGCTGGCCGGGCTGGCCGATCGGCTACCGGTCCGGCAGGTCGTCGTGCTCGACGACGGCGCACCGGTCAATCCGGTGTTCGCCGACGCGTTGCGCTACGACGCACTGGTTGAAGCGGTGCGCGACGTGCAGCCCGTACCGCGGCCGCAGCCCGACGACGCGGCCTGGATCTGTTACACGAGTGGTACGACCGGCCTGCCCAAGGGCGTGGTGTCCTCGCATCTGGCCTGCGTCTTCCACTCCATGTCCTCCATGACCGTCGACTCGCACGCCGTGTCGCGGGAGGACGTCCTGCTCGCGGTCACGCCGCTGTTCCATGCCAACGCGTGGGGCCTGACCTATACGACCGCGCTGGCCAACGCCAAGCTCGTGCTGCCCGGCCGCGACGCCAGCGGCGCGCACCTGGCGGCGCTGATCGAGACGGAGCGGGTGACCGTCGCCGCGGCCGTCCCGACGGTGTGGGTCGACCTGGTCGGCCCGGCCTCCGAGCCGTACGACCTGAGCTCGATGCGCCGCGTGCTGTGCGGCGGCGCGCCCGCGACCCGGTCCCTGCGGGACGAGATCGGCCGCCGCGGCTGGACGTTCCACAAGGGCTGGGGCATGACCGAGATGCTGCCCAGCGGCACCATGCAGGTGCAGCCGCCCGAGCTCGACCTGGACACCCCGGGCGGTGCGATCACCCGGGTCGGCAAGCCAGCCGCGGGTGTGCGGGTGCGGCTGGTCGGACCGGAGGGCCAGGTGCTGCCGTGGGACGGTCGGGCCACCGGCGAGCTGGAGACCAGCGGCCCGTGGGTGATCCGGGCCTACCTCGATCCGGACGGCGACAGCAACGAAACCCGGTTCCATGACGGCTGGCTGCGCACCGGCGACCTGGCGGTCATCCACCCGGACGCCACCGTGGAGATCGTCGACCGGGTCAAGGACGTGATCAAGTCCGGCGGCGAGTGGATCAGCTCGCTGGCTCTTGAGCAGGCCCTGGCCGCCCATCCCGGCGTCGCGGAGGTCGCGGTCGTCGCGATCCCGGACGACAAGTGGGGCGAGCGGCCGGCCGCGGCCGTGGTGGCGGCCGACGGGTCGGCCCCGGACGCCGACGACCTGGTGAAGTTCCTGGCCGAGCGGGTGCCGCGGTGGTGGCTGCCGGAACGGATCGTGCTGGTCGACGCGCTGCCGCTGACCACCGTCGGCAAGCACGACAAGAAGGCGCTGCGGGCCCGGCTCAGCTCTCCGAACCGGAGCTGAGCATGCGCACGCAGCTACGCAACAGCAGCGGCAGCCGGTCGCGGTCGCCGACGGTCAGCTCGGCCAGCATGCGCGCCTCGATCTCGTTGATCAGCGGCTCGCACTTGTCCAGCACGGCCTGGCCGGCCGGGGTGAGCTCGGTGCGCATGATCCGGCCGTGCGCCGGGTCGGCCTCGCGGCGGATCAGCCCGGCCTTGGTCAGCGCCGCGATCACCTCGCTCATCGACTGCGGCGTGGTCATCGCGCGGCGGGCCAGCTGCGCGTTGGACAGGCCGGTCTGCCGTTGGAGCACGGACAGCGTCGTGTACTGCGGCACCGTCAGGCCGTGCGGCCGCACCGCGTCCTCGATGAGCAGCCGCAGGGCCCGGTCCAGCCGGCCCACGAGATAGCTCAGCCGCGGCTCCGGCGCTTGCTGGGAAAACACGACAAGAGACGTTACTCGGGGAGGTAGCAATGACTGAATGGAAGACGGTCAACGTCGACGTGGTCGACGGCATCGGCTGGGTCGAGCTGAACCGGCCGGACAAGCGCAACGCGATGAGCCCGACGCTGAACGCCGAGATGATCGACGTGCTGCACACGCTGGAGGCCGACCGCTCGTGCGGGGTGGTGGTGATCACCGGCGCCGGCGAGGCGTGGTCGGCCGGCATGGACCTCAAGGAGTACTTCCGCGAGGTCGACGAGTCCGGCGACGAGGCGTTGCAGGCCCGGGTGCGGCGTGACTCGTTCGAGTGGCACTGGCGGCTGCTGCGCAACTACGCCAAGCCCACCATCGCCATGGTCAACGGCTGGTGCTTCGGCGGCGCCTTCGTGCCGCTGATCGGCTGCGACCTGGCCATCGCCGCCGACGAGGCCCAGTTCGGCCTGTCCGAGATCAACTGGGGCATCCCGCCCGGCGGCCTGGTGTCCAAGGCCCTGGCCGAGACCGTCGGCTCGCGGGAGGCGCTGTTCTACATCATGACCGGCCGCCTCTTCGACGGGCAGCAGGCCGCCCGCATGGGCCTGGTCAACCAGAGCGTGCCGCTGGCCCAGCTGCGGGCCGAGGTCGAGAAGCTGGCGCGCGAGCTGCTGGACAAGAACCCCGTCGTGCTGCGCGCGGCCAAGATCGGCTTCCGCAACGCCCGCAACATGGACACCGAAGGGGCCCTGGACTACCTGTACGCCAAGCTCGAGCAGTCCCAGTTCCTGGACAAGACCCAGGGCCGGCAGCAGGGCCTGCACCAGTTCCTCGACGACAAGTCCATCCGCCCCGGCTTGCAGGCATACAGAGCTTGATTGCCCCGCCTCCGGCGGGGCGCGGCTCGGCCCCTCTGGGGCCGATGCCTCGCCCTTGCTGGATTTAGCCCGCCGCATCCGGTTTGGGTGGGTGGGCGCGTTGGGTGGCGGCGGGCGAGATCCAGCAACCGGGCGAAGCATCGGCGGGGCCGAGCCGAATTCGTGCTGGCGACCGGGCGGTCTGGGGGCAACCGCGTTTGGGGCTGGCGACCGGGCGAAGCAGGGGCGGTGCCGAGCGGGCTGGGGTGTGGCGACGGGGCGAAATCCGGAAATCGGGCTAAGCATCGGCGGGGCTGAGCGGTCTGAGGGGTGGCGGGCTTCAATTCCTTCGGCGGACCTACAGGTGCTGGTGAACCGGGGCGTGCCAGTTGCGGAGCAACTGGATCCGGTCGGCGGTCGGCGAGCCTGGCTCGACGTTATAGACGCACAACGTCTGGTCGGGGTCGCCGGGCAGCGTCAGCGCCTCGTAGTGGAACTCCAGGTCGCCGACGAGTGCGTTGCGGTAGGTCTTGCGGCCGTGGGTGCGTTGCAGCACCTTGTGGTCGTGCCACCAGCCGGTGAACTCGGGGCAGCGCACGGTCAGCTCGCCGATCAGGTCGGCCAGCTGCTTGTCGTTGGGGTGGCGGCTGGCGTCCAGGCGCAGCATCGCCACCGTCTCCGACGCGTAGCGCTCCCACTCGTCGCTACCTGAGCGTGCCTCGGGATCGAGCAGCAGGTAGCGGGCCAGGTTGCGCCTGGCCGGCGGCAGGGCGTCGAAGTCGGTCAGCACCGCACGGCCCAATGCGTTGGACGCCAACACGTCCGTGCGGCGGCCGAGCACGAACGCCGGCACGTGGTCCAGCGTCTGCAACATCAGATACAGGCCCGGTCGTACCCGCTGCGGGCCGTTGGCCGTGGCGCGACGGGCCGCGCCGCCGGGCTTGGTGAGCAGATTGGTGAGGTGCTCGTGCTCGGTGACGTCCAGTCGTAGCGCCTGGCTCACGGCCGCGATGATCTCCGGCGACGGGTTGCCGGCGCGACCCTGCTCCAGGCGCGTGTAGTACTCGATGCTGATGCCGGCCAGCCGCGCCACCTCGTCTCGGCGCAGCCCTGGCACGCGGCGTGGGCGACCGTCCGCCGGCACCCCGGCGGTGTCCGGACTGATCCGGGCCCGGCGGGTGCGCAGGAAGTCGGCGATCTCGGCGCTGCGGTCCATGCGTCCCAGTGTGGCTGGTCCTGCCGGGCCGTGGGTGGCCCTGCGCGTACCAGTCAGCGGCGGGACTGGTTGCCCCCCTCAGTCGGTGGTGATGTTGAGGCATCCCACCAAGACGAAGGAAAACCGAGATGTCCAAGGTTCTTGAAGGTCGCGTCGCCGTCATCACCGGTGCGTCCAGCGGTATCGGCGAGGCCGCTGCCGAGCACCTGGCCGAGCTGGGTGCTCAGGTCGTCGTGCTGGCCCGGCGGGCCGACCGGTTGGCGGAGCTGGTCACCCGGATCGAGAAGAACGGCGGCCAGGCGCTGGCCCTGCCGGCGGACGTGGCCGACGCCACCTCCGTGCAGGCCGCCGCCGACCGGGTCGCCGCCGACTTCGGCCGGGCCGACCTGCTGTTCAACAACGCCGGTGTGATGCTGCCGGCGCCGGTCGACGAGCAGCGGTCCGACCTGTGGCAGTGCGAGATCGACACCAACATCACCGGCCTGATGAACGTCATCAACGCCTTCGTGCCGCAGCTGATCGCCGCCGCCGCCTCGAAGGGCGTCGCCGACCTGGTCAACACGTCCTCCATCGGCGCGAAGAACATCTACCCCAACTTCGCCGTCTACGCCGGCACCAAGGCCTTCGTCACGCACACGTCCCGCACGCTGCGGGCCGAGCTGGGGGCCAAGGGGGTCCGGGTGTCGGCGGTCGAGCCGGGGCTGGTGCGCACCGAGCTCCAGGACCACGTCACCGACGATGGCGCGAACGAGTGGCTGGACGGCGTCAAGGACAGCCTCGAATGGCTCACCGCCGAGGACGTCGCCCGCCTGGTCGGCTTCCTCGCATCGCAGCCCGCCCACGTCAACCTGGAGCAGGTCACCATCATGCCCACCGCCCAGGCCAGCTGAACCACCGGGAAGGGGGCTTTCCCGCACTCCGAGTGCGGGAAAGCCCCCTTCACGCACTCAAAATGGGCGTCGTCGGAAGCGAGGCGGGCGGCGTCGGGCAGAGCGTCCGCGACCAGAATCGCCTGTCCTAGGCCAACTTCTGGGCAATGGAATCCACTTCGGACAGACGTGTTGCTCCCGCCCCTGCTTCACCGGCCGCCAAGACTTCAGATCGCTCGGCCCCGCCCCTGCTTCGCCCGGTCGCTGGATTTTTCGAGGGCCGCCCCCAACGCACCCCACCACCCAGCCCGACGCGGCCCTCGAAAAATCCAGCAAGGGCGAGGCAGGGGTCACGAGGGGCCGAGCCGCGACGCCGAAGGCGGCGCCGTCAAGCACAGTGCCGCCCCGCCGGAGGCGGGGCCATCGAGCACAGGGTCATTACTCGTTCATCATCTCGTAGATCTTCTTGCACTCCGGGCACACGGGCGATCCCGGCTTCGGCGACTTCGTGACGGGGAACACCTCGCCGCACAGCGCGACCACGTGGGTGCCCATGACCGCGCTCTCCGCGATCTTGGCCTTCTTCACGTAGTGGAACATCTTCGGCGTGTCGTCACCGGTGGTCTCGGTGCCTTCCGGCCGGGTGTCGGTGTCGGGCAGCGTCTGGGTCATCGGGCTCACTCGTTCATGATGCCTGATACACGCTGAAGGCAGGAACGGGAGAAGATGGCTACACAACCGCAGGTCAGTGCCCCGGTTATCAGTGCAGAGGTGAAGGCCGCGCTGGACGGGGGCCGGGCGGTGGTCGCGCTGGAGAGCACGATCCTGGCCCACGGGCTGCCGCCGGGCCGCAACCGCGAGGTCGCCGACCGGGTGGAGCGGGTGATCCGGGACGCGGGGGCGGTGCCGGCGACGATCGCGGTGCTGGACGGGCGGCCGGTGGTCGGTCTGGACGCCAAGCAGCTGGACCGGGTGTGCGACCCGGCGTCGGGCCTGGTGAAGCTGTCGCGACGGGACCTGGGCCCGGCGATCGGGCTGGGCCGCGACGGGGCGACCACGGTGGCGGGCACGGCGTCGATCGCGGCGCGGGCAGGCATCGGCGTGTTCGCGACGGGCGGCCTGGGCGGCGTGCACCGGGGCGCGGCCGAAAGCTGGGACGTGTCGGCCGATCTAGGCGTCTTGTCGGAAACACCCGTTCTGGTGGTGTGCTCGGGCGTGAAGTCGGTGCTGGACATCGGGGCCACGCTGGAGCTGCTGGAGACCAGCTCGGTGCCGGTGCTGGGCTGGCGTACGGACCGGTTCCCGGCGTTCTACCTGCGGGAATCGGACTTCGAGGTGCCGTGGCGGGTGGACGACGCGAAGCAGGCGGCCGCGGCGGTCCGGGCGCACCGCGAGCACGCGCCGGGCCAGGCCGGCGTGCTGCTGGCCAATCCGGTGCCGGTGGAGCACGAGATGCCCCGCGAGCTGCACGACCGGCTGCTGGCCGAGGGCCTGGAGCTGCTGGTCACGCGGAACGTGCGCGGCAAGGACGTGACGCCGGTGCTGCTGGAGCACTTCCACAGCGCCAGCGGCGGCGTCAGCCTGGACACCAACGAGCAGCTGGTCCTGTCCAACGCGGCGGTGGCCGCCGCTGTCGCCGTTGAGCTGGCCCGATGACCGTGATCGTGGTCGGCGACGCCGCGATGGACGTCGTCGCCCGGCACCACAGCGCGATCGAGCACGCCGGCGACTCCCGGGCGGACATCGCGCTGGCGGTCGGCGGCGCGGGGGCGAACACGGCGGCATGGCTGGCCTCGCTCGGCGTCGACACCGTGCTGGTCGGGCGGGTCGGCGACGACATGGCCGGCCGGCAGGTGCGGTCGGAGCTGGAGGCGCTCGGGGTGCGGTGCGCCTTCGCCACCGATCCGACCGCGCCGACCTGCTGCGTCGTCGTGCTGGTCGATTCCGAGGGTCAGCGCAGCATGTTGGCCGATCGCGGCGCGAACGCCCGGCTGGCCGGCCCCGACCTCACCGTCAACCTGCTGGAGACGGCCAGTCATCTGCACCTGTCCGGCTACGTGCTGCTGGATCCGGCGTCACGGGACGCGGGCTTGGAGATGCTGGCCGCCGCTCGGGGCGCGGGCCTGACCACGTCGGTCGACCCGCAGGCCGCGCTGCACATCGTCCAGCAGGGGCCGGAGACCTTCCTGGCCATGGTCGCCGGGGTGGACCTACTGCTGCCCAATTCCGATGAATTGACTGCTTTGACCGGTTCTCGGGATCCGGGGTCGGCGGTGCAGCTGCTGGACCACGTCGGCGCGGTGGCCGTGACGACCGGGCCGGACGGGGCGAGTTGGATCGACCGGGTGGGCCGTTGGGACGTGCCGGCAGTGCCCGCGACCTGCGTGGACTCCACCGGCGCCGGCGATGCCTTCGACGCCGGCCTGTTGGCGGCCTGGCTGCATGGTCAGCCGCCCCTGGACGTGTTGCGGGCCGGCGTCACCGCCGGCTCCAAGGCCGTGTCCCACATCGGCGGCCAACCCCAGCCGTGACCTGAGCCAGGTTCGCGGCCCCGCTCCGGACCCCCACTCGGGGTCCGGGGCGGAGCCCCGGCGTGGGGGCGTGGGGGCCGGGCCCCCACAAGGCACCATGAGCGATAACGGCCTGCGCATTCCGCAGGCACACCTCACCCAATCGCGAACCCTTAGCCCTCGATCTCTCGGGGCGGGGTCGCCGGTTTGGGGTGTTCCTGCTGCTCGGAGACCTCACGGGCCAGCGCGCGGCGGGCGGCTTTCTCGGCGTTGTAGCGGTTGATCTCTTCCTGCTTGCGCGGTGGGCGATCGTTGGCGATCAGCACGGCCACCCACGGCAGCGGAATCGACAGCACCAGGAACAGCAGGCACAGCCACCAGATGTTGATGAATGCCACGGCCAGCAACAGGCACGGCACCCGCATCAGCATCATGATCGTGTACTTGCGTTTACGTGCGCGGGACTCGTCCGCGTACGAGGGCGCGGCCCCGGTGATCAGAACCGGCGTGTCGTCCCGGTCAGAGCCCTTCACGACACCACCTCCTGCCGTTGATGCTAGTCGCCGCGGCGGGCGTGCAAACATTCCGGTCGTGTTTTCCGACAAGTTCTGTGACCAGCTGCGGGACGCCTTCCGCGCCGCCCGCTACGAGCCGGACGCGGTCGTCGACCTGCTCGGCGGGCCGGCGCACGCGGCGCTCGGCCGCGGCGAGCCGGAGCCGGCCCGGCGAGCCAGTGCCGACGCCGGCCCGCTCGGCGCCCTGATCCGGCTGTTCCTGCTCGGCGACAGCGTGTCCGCGGCCGAGACCGCCGCGGCACTGGGGTCGCTGTCCGTGGCCGACGCCGTGACCGAGGGTCTCCTCCGCGAGGATGGCGGGAACCTGCGCGCGGATCTCGACGTTCGACCGTACGGGGACGATCAGGGTTCCTGGTGGGTGGTGTCGGACCAGGACTCCGACCTGCGCGGCGCGCCCGTCGGCCCGGACCACGTGCTGGGCGTCGGACACGCGTCTCTGAGCCTTGCTCGCGCAACGGCCCGCCGACCGGTGGACACGGTGCTGGATCTGGGAACCGGCTGTGGGGTGCAGGCCCTGCACGCCGCCCGGCACGCCCGGCGCGTCACCGCCACCGACCTGTCCGAACGGGCGCTTTCCCTTGCCTCGGCGACGTTCCGGCTCAACGAGCTGGACGTCGAGCTGGCCCGCGGCGAGTGGTTCCAGCCGGTCGCCGGCCGCCGCTTCGACCAGATCGTGTGCAATCCCCCGTTTGTCGTCGGCCCGGCCCGCGTCGACTACACCTACCGCGACTCCGGTCTGGCCGGGGACGACGCGAGTGCCTTGGTGGTACGGCAGTTGCCGGCGTTCCTGAACGAGGGCGGCGTCGGCCAACTGCTGGCGTCGTGGCTGCACCGCAAGGGCGAGGACTGGACCGATCGGGTCGCGTCCTGGCTGCCACGCGGCGGAGTCGACGCCTGGTTCGTGCAGCGCGATGTGGCCGAACCCTCGCTGTACGTGGGCACCTGGCTGCGCGACGCCGGCATCGACCCGCGCTCGGACGAGGGCCGGGTGAAGGCGTCGGCGTGGCTGGACTGGTTCGAGGCCAACGATGTTCTCGGTGTCGGCTTCGGTTTCGTCACGCTGCGTCGCACCTCGGCGATGCACCCGGAGATCGTCTGCGAGGACCTTCGGCACGCGTTCGACGACCCGCTGGGCCCGGAGGCCGCGGCCTGGCTGGATCGAGTGAGTTGGTTGCGGCAGCACGGATCGGCCGAGGATCTGCTGGCCACGCGGTTCCTGGTGCCGCCGACCGTGATGCTGGAAGAGGTGTCGCAGCCGGGCGACGAGGGCTGGGAAGCCGTGGTGCGCCGGCTGCACCGCACCGACGGACCCGGTTGGCAGCACGAGGTCGACGAGCTCGCGGCCGCGCTGCTCGCCGGTTGTCGCGGCGCGTTGCCGCTCGGCGACCTCTTGCATCTGTTGGCCTACGGTCACGGCCAGTCGGTCGACGACCTCGAACGCGCCGCGTTGCCGATCGTGCGCGATCTGGTGCGGCACGGAATGGTTGTCCCGGCATGAAGGCGGTTGTCATGCGGGTGACAAGGGCGAGTGTCACCGTCGGCGACGAAGTCGTCGGCGAGATCAAGGAGCCGGGTCTGTTGGTGTTGTTGGGCATCACCCACACCGACGGGGCCGAGCAGGTCGACACCATGGCGCGGAAGCTGCACGAGCTGCGGATACTCGACGGGGAGCAATCCTGTGCGAGCACAGGGGCTCCGCTGCTGGTGGTGAGCCAGTTCACGTTGTATGGCGACACCAGGAAGGGCCGCCGTCCAACGTGGACGAAGGCCGCGCCCGGCTCGGTCGCCGAGCCGCTGGTGGACGCGGTCGTCGACGCGCTGCGTGCGCGTGGCGCCACCGTGGCCACCGGTCGGTTCGGCGCCGACATGGCGGTGGAAAGCGTGAACGACGGTCCGTTCACGGTGCTTGTCGAAGTGTGATGATTCGCGGGTTTACTCGCATTGGAAACGTGTGGACGGGTGATTCGGTTCAGTCGTCCAACATGGACTTCACGTTTCACCGGGACGGTTGCCGGCCGAACGGGTAGACGTGGCCCTCTCTCAGGGAAACCTCAGGTTCTCAGGGCAACCGCTGCGGCCGCGGAGACGTCATGAAGGGTGAGAAGACGGGAACGATTTCGCCATCGCTCGCGTTTCCACCAGTGTCCAGCCAGCAAGCGCAAGGCATTCCCGACCCGGTGCCTCGCCCGAAAGGCTCGCCGCGCAACGCAGCGCCGGTGTGTGACGCGACAACACACCAGCCCGCGACCGGGGAGGGAGTCACAGTGACCATCCCACAGACCTTCGACCAGGAGATCGGTCCCGAAGCCGATCTCGACGCCCAGGGGCCCGCCGCCGACCTCGTGCGCGTCTACCTCAACGGCATCGGCAAGACGAAGCTGCTGACCGCCGAGCAGGAGGTGGGGCTGGCCAAGAGGATCGAGGCCGGCGTGTTCGCCCGGCACATGCTCGAGACCGCCCGAGTGTTGGACGCCACCAAGAAAACCGAGCTCACCGCGCTGGTGCGGGACGGCGAGCGGGCCAAGAACCACCTGCTGGAGGCCAACCTTCGGCTCGTGGTGTCGCTGGCCAAGCGCTACACCGGGCGGGGCATGCCGCTGCTCGACCTGATCCAGGAGGGCAACCTCGGCCTGATCAGGGCGGTCGAGAAGTTCGACTACACCAAGGGCTTCAAGTTCTCCACGTACGCGACGTGGTGGATCCGGCAGGCCATCACGCGTGGCATGGCCGACCAGGGTCGCACCATCCGGCTGCCCGTCCACCTGGTGGAGCAGGTGAACAAGCTGGCCCGGATCAAGCGGGACCTGCACCAGCAGCTCGGGCGGGAGGCCACCACCGAGGAGCTGGCCCGGGAGTCCGGCATCGCCGAGTCCAAGATCGCCGACCTGCTCGACCACTCGCGCGACCCGGTGAGCCTGGACATGCCCGTCGGCACCGACGAGGACGCGCCGCTGGGCGACTTCATCGAGGACGCCGAGGCCACCGACGCCGAGAGCGCCGTCATCTCCAGCCTGCTGTCCGACGACCTGCGCCGGGTGCTCGCCACCCTGGACGAGCGGGAGCAGTCCGTCATCAGGCTGCGGTACGGCCTCGAGGACGGCCAGCCCCGAACCCTCGACCAGATCGGCAAGCGCTTCGGGCTGTCGCGGGAGCGGGTCCGTCAGATCGAGCGCGAGGTCATGTCCAAGCTGCGCCAGGGCGACCGGGCCGAGCGGCTGCGGGCGTACGCCAGCTGACTCTCGCCCGAACAGCCGTCTTGACATGTGATCTGCGTCACGGCAGAGTCACACCACACGACAAAAAGCTTCGCGACGCGAACCATCGGGAGACCGATGAACTCGTGATCGCTCTCCACAGGAGGCGGGGACGGCCGGGGGCCGCCCCCGCCTCTTGATCTTTGTGGGGTCGCGGCTGTGTTCTATGGCGCCGCCTTCGGCGTCGCGGCTCGGCCCCTCGTGACCCCTGCCTCGCCCTTGCTGGATTTTTCGAGGCCCGCATCGGCTCGGTGGTGGGGTGCGTGGGTGGCGGACCTCGAAAAATCCAGCAACCGGGCGAAGCAGGGGCGGGGCCGAGCGGTCTGAGGAGTGGTGACCGGGCGGAGTAGCGGTGGGTGCATCGTGGTCTGGGGGTGGCGATCGGCGTCGGCGGATGTGATGTCCGGCGTCACACTGGGGATGGGGCTGGGCGTGGGTCGGGCGGCGGTACCGTTCGTGGGGTTACCCGAGTTGGCGCGCAAGGGAGCCCGCGAACAGTGACCACCACGTCATTCCAGTACGTCGATCCGCTGCCGCTGGGCAAGGACACCAGCACCGAGTACCGACTGGTCAGCCCGGACGGGGTCCGGGTGACCGAGGTGGCGGGGCGGCGGTTCCTCGAAGTCGAGCCCGAGGCGCTGCGGCTGCTGGCGCGCGAGGCGATCAAGGACATCCAGCACCTGCTGCGGACGAGCCACCTGCGGCAGCTACGGGCCATCATCGACGACCCCGAGGCCAGTGGGAACGACCGGTTCGTCGCGACGGACCTGCTGCGCAACGCCTGCGTGTCGGCCGGCGGGGTGCTGCCGATGTGCCAGGACACCGGCACGGCGATCGTGCTGGGCAAGCGCACCGAGACCGTGCTCACCGGCGGTGACGACGAGGCGGCCCTGTCGGAGGGCATCTACGACGCCTACCAGCAGCTGAACCTGCGCTACTCGCAGATGTCGCCGACGACCTTCTGGGACGAGAAGAACACCGGCACCAACCTGCCGGCCCAGATCGAGCTCTACCACAAGACGGGCCAGGAACCGGTGTACGAGTTCCTGTTCATGGCCAAGGGCGGCGGCAGCGCCAACAAGACCTTCCTGTACCAGGAGACGAAGGCACTGCTGAACCCGACGCGGCTGGCCCGGTTCCTGGACGAGAAGCTGCGCTCGCTGGGCACGGCGGCCTGCCCGCCCTACCACCTGGCCATCGTGGTCGGCGGCACGTCGGCCGAGTACAACCTGAAGGTCGCCAAGCTGGCCTCGGCCCGCTACCTGGACAACCTGCCGACCGAGGGCTCGGCCGACGGCCGCGCCTTCCGGGACGCCGACCTCGAGCAGCAGGTGCTGGCGATGACCCGTGAGTTCGGCATCGGCGCGCAGTTCGGCGGCAAGTACTTCTGCCACGACGTGCGGGTGATCCGGCTGCCCCGGCACGGCGCGTCCTGCCCGGTCGGCATCGCCGTGTCCTGCTCGGCCGACCGCCAGGCCAAGGCCAAGATCACCGCCGAAGGCGTCTTCCTCGAGCAGCTCGAGCACGACCCGGCGCAGTTCCTGCCCGAGGTGCACGACGAGCAGCTGTCCGACGACGTGGTCCGGATCGACCTCAACCGCCCGATGGACGAGATCCGGCGCACGCTGTCGGAGCTGCCGGTGAAGACCCGGCTGTCGCTGTCCGGCCCGCTGGTGGTGGCCCGCGACATCGCCCACGCCAAGATCAAGGAACGCCTGGACGCCGGCGAGCCGATGCCGCAGTACCTGCGCGACCACCCCGTCTACTACGCCGGCCCGGCCAAGACCCCGGAGGGCTACGCCTCCGGCTCCTTCGGCCCGACCACGGCCGGCCGCATGGACTCCTACGTCGAGCAGTTCCAGGCCGCCGGCGGCTCGCTGGTGATGCTGGCCAAGGGCAACCGGTCCAAGCAGGTCACCGACGCGTGCCGGTCGCACGGCGGCTTCTACCTCGGCTCCATCGGCGGCCCGGCCGCCCGGCTGGCCAAGGACTGCATCCGCAAGGTCGAGGTGCTCGAGTACGCCGAGCTCGGCATGGAAGCCGTGTGGAAGATCGAGGTCGAGGACTTCCCGGCCTTCATCGTGGTGGACGACAAGGGCAACGACTTCTTCTCCGAGACGTCCGCGCCGACGCTGCAGATCTCCTTCCGTCGCTAGGAGGACACCGCGGGCCGGGTCGCCACGATCCGGCCCCGGCGGATGGCGATCACCGTGACGGCCAGCAGGGCGCCGATGGCCAGCAGCGCGACGTACGGGTCGGGGGCCTCGATCCGGCTCTCCAGCAACGGATCCGCGGCGCCGCTGCCCCGGTCGACCAAGGCCGGCACGAATCGTTCGGGCCCGTACGTGGTCAGCGCCCAGGCGACGGTCGTGATCAGCAGGGCCGACGACATGGCCGAGGCCAACGCCATCACCGGCTCACGCGTCAGCCACAGGCTCACGGCAGCGCCGGCGGCGACGAAAACCACGGCCAGGGCTATGGATCCGGGCACGGGCGGGATCAACACGACCACGCCGAGCCACAGCGTCGCGGCGGCGATGCCGACTCCGACGGCCGCCGGACGCGGACGGCCGTAGAGGAACGCGACCAGATAGGTCGCGAGCAGCACGCCGAAGACCGGGCCGCCCGCACCGGCCTTATCGGGCGAGGCGACCAGCATCAGCACGACCAGGGCGGCCATCCCGGCCACCAGCAGACATCCCAGCAACCGAGCCAGCATCGTGGCCGCCTCTCGTCGACATCAACGCTGGTTATCGGCGGAGGTGGCCCTAGCGTTGCACGCCGGTCTGCATCGCGAGCACGACCTTGCGGGTGCCCAGCGGGGCGTCGAGGTGGGCGGCGACCGGCACGTTGCGGATGTACTGCGGGCAGATCTTCTGCGTCGTGGCGACGGTGAGCAGCGTGATGTCGACCTCGTCGGCAGCCTGCTTGGTGACCTGGGCCTCGACCTTCGAACAGCCGCCCTCCTCGGCCATCACGACGAGGGTCTTGCCGTCGTCCTGCTGCCACACGGTGTCCGGCACAGCCTCGGGCGCGACGTAGGTGACCTGGTTCGGCGGCACGGTCGGCCCGCTGGCCTTGGGTGTGGCGCCTTCGGGCGGCGACGGCGCGCTGGAAGTGGGCGGCACCACGGTGCTCGACGGCGACGACCCGGTGATGGGGGCGCTGGACGACGTGGTGGCGGCCGACTGCGCGCTGTCCAGGGCGGCCGGTTTGCCGCAGGCGGCCAGGGCGAGCAGGCCGGCGCCGATCGCCGCGGCTCTGAGCCAGCGGTGTCCCGACAGCTGCGGCAGGGCGGCTCTGCGCCGGCTGTGGGGGCGGCGCCCGGCCGGCTGGGGCGAGCCGGCCGGGCGCCCGGGGATTGGCTTTCTCATGACCGCACTGTCCTCTCCTCGAGCACGACCCGGCGGTCGGCGAGCGGCTTGTCCAGCTGCACGGTCAGCTGCGTGAGCCGCAGCTCCCTCGTGCAGACCCGGTTGGCGTCGGTGAGGTCCTTGACCAGCAGCACGTGCACCTCGCCCGCGTCCTGAGCGGCCAGCTCGGCGCTCGAGTGCTCGCACCCGCCCTCCTGACCCTGGACGGTCAGCACAGCGCCGTTGTCGTCCAGCTGGACCCGCGCGGGATAGCCCGCCGGCAGCTTGGTGGTGTCGAGCTGAGCGGCCGGCACGTCGCGGAGGCTGCCGCCCTGGCCGGTGGCCGCGATGCCGTTGGAGTCGGCACTGCCGGGCTGGGTCGTCGTCCGGGTCTGGCCGCAGGCGCCGATCGCCAACAGCAGCGCGCCCGCGCCGACCACTGTCGTCAGTCCCTTCATGTGCGCTGGACGGAGCGACCACCGGGATGGGTTGCATCGCCCTTGTCGGATCAGCACGAGTCGGACGGCGCTGTCGGGGTCATGACCGGGGCGTGAACGTGGGCATCCAGCGCCACATCACGCAGCGGCGGGCCGTGCCGGTGCGGTCACAGGTCCAGCAGCTGGATCGGGTCGAAGGCGACCGGGAAGGGCTCGGTGATCTCGAAGCTGCCGCCGGTGTGAGCCACGGCGACCTCCTCGTACTCGCCGTCGGCCAGCCGGTAGAACCACAGGGTGGCGGTCTCGGTGCGCAGGTCGACCTCGCCGCGCAGGTAGTACGGGATGCCTTCGCGGGCGCACATGGCCGGTTTGTCGAGGCGGTCGCGCTGGCGCGAGGAGGGCGACACGAACTCGCCGACCACCACGGCGTCGGCGGCCTGGGCCCACGTGCTCAGCACGGGCGAGCGCATCACGGTGATGTCGGGCTGGATCCACCGCTGCGCGGTCATCTGCAGGTTGACCGTGGTGTACACGCGCAGGCCGACGGCCCGGGCCGGCCCCTTGAACAGGCCGCGTAACTCGTCCGCGGCGTACACGTTCGGGCCGGCCTCGTACGGGCTCAAGATCAGGTTCCCGTCAACGCACTCGTACTTGCTCGGCAACAGCCCGGGGTCCGGCAGGTAGCGCTCGGCCAGCTCCGTGGTCCACATGCCGGCGAGCTCGACGAGCGGGTCGAACGAGACCGAAGCGGACATGCGGGCACCCCCTTCTGCAGGCACCCCACATGGTACTGCGCTCGAGGGCCGCCGAGCAGTATCGGCGGCCCTCGAGGAGCTCAGATCCCGGACAGTGCGTCCTTGATGGCGTCCAGGCGGGCCTGGGAGGCCAGTCCGGGATGGTAGACGTGCAGCTCGGACGCGCCGGCGTCGAGGTACTGCTGCCATTCGGCGGCCAGCGCGGCCCCGTCGGCGGGACGGGGCGGCAGGGCGAGGACGTAGGCGGCGAGCGCCTTGTCGGTGATGCCCTGCAACGCCTTCAACACGGGCAGCGCGGCGTCGGGCCCGGGCCAGGCGGTGAAGGTCAGGGTGTCCACGTCGGCGTCGACCCCGCCGGCCACGGTGGCGAACGGGCCGGTGGCCCACTCGTCGGCCGCGGCGTGCGCGATGATCTTCGCGCCCGGGTTGAGCGCCTTGATCCGAGCGACCAGAAGCTGCCGCAGGCCACGGGAAAGCCCGGTCCGGACGCCGGCGACGGCGTCGGCCTGCTGCTCCCCCAGCGCCGCCCGGACGCTCTCGGCCCGGCCGTCGACGCCGGCCTTCACCGCCTGGCGGAAGTGCACCACGTCGATGCCGGCGTCGCCGTAGCGGCCGACACAGGCCACGCAGAAGCACAGCGACAGCAGCTGCTGCTGAGCGGGCGACCAGTCGGTGCCGTCGGTCTTCTCGTGGTGCCCGCCGTGCACGAAGCCCAGCGGGCCGCAGGCCTCCAGCACCACGCCGTCCAACGATCCACTTTGGACGATCTCGGCGACCAGAGTCTCGCAGTACTCGACGACATCCGGCTGCGCCGGACACAGCGCGTACGGGTAGCGGTCACCGAAGGCGTTCTGCACCACCAGATCGGGGTTGGCGTCGCCGAGCCGACTGGAGTGCGTGAGCACGGTCCAGGCATGCACGGGAAGGCCGACCGCACGCAGCCGCTCCGCCGCGACACCGAACGAGCCACTGTCCACCCAGGACGGTTCTGCCGGGGCGAGGCGCTTGCCCTGCCACGCTTCCGGCCGAACCGGCACGTACGAAGCGGCGTGCCGGGCATCGATCATCCGGTGCCGCGGGTGCAGCGGGGTCGCGGCCCGCGTGGTGTGGTACGACGCCGCCAGGGCGACCGCGCCGACGCCGAGGCCGGCGAACCGCTCCGCCGCGGCGTCGTCGCCGACCAGGTCCCACGAGTAGGCGTGGGCGAGCGTGGTCACCACCGGGGGTTCTTCCTCTCGTACGACGGGTCGACCCGCTGCAGGTAGCCGGTGTCGTCCCGGCTGCGGATGTCGGTGTCCAGGAAACGCTGATGCGCCACGGCAAGCGCGTCCCGATCGAGCTCGACCCCCAGGCCGGGCCCGCTCGGCACGGGCACCGCACCGTCCACGAAGGACAGTGCGCCCGGCTTCACGACGTCGTCCGCGCGGTTCCACGGATAGTGTGTGTCGCAGGCGTAGCGCAGGTTCGGAGTGGCGGCGGCCAGATGCGTCATCGCGGCCAGGCTGATGCCCAGGTGCGAGTTGGAGTGCATGGACAGCCCGATACCGAAGGTCTCGCACAGCAGCGCGAGGCTGCGGGACCGGGTCAGACCGCCCCAGTAGTGGTGGTCGGACAGCAGCACCTGGATGGCGTTCTGCCGCACGGCCGGCGCGAGGTGATCCCAGGACACCACGCACATGTTGGTGGCCAAGGGCATGTCGATGCGGGCGGCCACCTCGGCCATGCCCTCGATGTCCTTGGTCGGGTCTTCGAGGTACTCCAGCACGCCGTCCAACTGCTCGGCGACCTTCACGGAGGTGTCCGGCGTCCACACCGCGTTCGGGTCCAGCCGCAGCGGGTGGTTCGGGAACGCCGCATGCAACGCCCTGATGGCCTCCGTTTCCTCCTCCGGAGGAAAGACGCCGCCCTTGAGCTTGATCGAGCCGAAGCCGTACTCGTCGATCAGTTTGCGCGCCTGGGCCACGATGCCGGCCGGGTCGAGCGCCTCGCCCCACTCGTCGGGTTCGGCATCCGGGTGCCCGGCCCACTTGTAGAACAGGTAGGCGCTGTAGGGCACGGCGTCGCGCACCTTGCCGCCCAACAGGTCCACGACCGGCCGGCCCTGGTGCTTGCCCTGGATGTCCAGGCAGGCCACCTCGAATGGCGAGAAGACCCGGTCGACGGTGCCGATGCTGGACATCTGGCCGGTCAGGCCGTGCTGGTCCGAGCCGATCACGCCGCCCAGCGCCGCGGCCACCGCGGCGTGCATGCCGTTGAGGTCGTAGACGTCCAGGCCGATCAGCGCCGGCAGGACCTGACGGGTGCGCTCGAGGTGCCCGGCGTCGCCGTAGGTCTCGCCGAGACCGCTGACGCCCTCGTCGGTGTGGATCTCGACGATCGTGCGCAGGGCCAGCGGCTCGTGCACGCCGACCGAGTTCAGCAGCGGCGGATCGCGGAAGGCGATCGGGGTCAGGTCGATCTCGGTGATCTTCATTCGGCGATCAGCTTCCGGCCGGCCTCGATGATTCGGTCCAGCTCGGCCAGGTGCTCCTCGGTCGGGTCGAGCAGCGGCGCCCGCACGCCGCCCACGTCCAGCCCGCCGCGCACGACGGCCGCCTTGACCAGGGACACCGCGTAGCCGGGCACCTTGTCGCGCAGCTCGACCAGCGGCTTGTAGAAGCCGTGCAGCAGGGCGTTGACCTGCTCGGTGTCACCGCCCGTCACCGCCTGGTAGAACGCCAGCGAGATCTCCGGGGCGAAACAGAACACGGCGGAGCTGTAGAGCTCGACGCCGATGCCGCGGTAGGCCGGCTGGGTCATCTCGGCGGTGGGCAGGCCGTTGAAGAACTGGAACGGCTTGTCGACGTTCTCCCGGACCGACAGCACGATGCGCTGCATCAGGTCCATGTCGCCGATGCCGTCCTTGAAGCCGATCACGTTGGGCAGCTTGGCCACCTCGACCGCGGCCTCGGGCGTGAAGACGGCGTTGTTGCGCTGGTAGACGATCACCGGCAGGTCGGTGGACGCCGCGACCTCGGTGACGTAGCGGGCGACGCCCGGCGCCGGGCAGCCGACGAGGTACGGGGGAAGCAGCAGGATGCCGTCCGCGCCGGCGCTGCGGGCGGCGGCGGCGAACTTGCGGGCCATCGGGAGGGGGCCGCCGGCCCCGGCGAAGACTGGCACGCGCCCGGCGGTCGCCTCGACGGCGACGCGCACCGTGCGCTCGAACTCCTCGGGCTCGAGGGCGTGGAACTCACCGGTGCCGCAGGCCACGAACACGCCGCCCGGTCCGGCGGCGACGCCGTGCTTGACGTGCTCGGCCAGCACGTCCTCCGCGACCTCCCCGTCCGGGGTGAACGGGGTCACCGGGAAGAACAGCACTCCATCCAGTTGCATTCCAGACCTCTCGACTTCGCCCTGTGACGGCATCCGTGACGATCGTTGCTCGTGAAAACGTTTACACGCCACGACGCGGTCATCCCTCGACCCGAAGGGTGGGTACCCGCGAGGCGGTGCGTCGGGCACCGCCTCGCGGGCTTGTGGGACTCAACGACACCGCCGCCGTTAGCCGTCGAGCCCACGCCTGTCGCGACCGCATTCAGGTGATCCATCCTGAGGACGGGGCCCTGGCTGCGTCCGCGATCCCTGGCGCGGCCTCGCGGGCCGTCTGCCTGGAGATCGGGGCTGCCATTGACCCTCTCCTCGCGGTTCACGTATCTGAATGCCGGTCGTACTTGTGAACGTTGGCACGGACTGTAAGAATCAGAACCACCGTGTGTCAAGGTCCTGGAGGCCGATCAGATGTCAGAGGCAGTCGACAGCACGGCCCCGACCAGGCCGGCAGCGGTGAAATCCGCGGATCGAACCGTGGAGCTGCTCGAGGTCATGTCCCGCTCCGAGCGCCAGCTCACGCTGACCGAGCTGCACAAGGAGCTCAGCTACCCCAAGTCCAGCCTGTACATGCTGCTCCAGACCCTGGTCAGCCGGGGCTGGGTGGAGGTCGACCCGCAGCGCGGCAGCTACGGCATCGGCGTGCGGGCGCTGCTGGTCGGCACGTCGTACCTGGACCACGACCCGGTCGTGCGCACGGCCATCCGGGTGATGGAGCAGGTGCGCCAGCAGATCAACGAGACCGTGCACCTGGCCCGGCTGGACGGCGCGGACGTGGTCTACCTGGCCAGCCGCGAGTCGGAGCACCACCTGCGCGTGGTGTCCCGCGTCGGCCGCAGGCTGCCGGCGCACGCCACCTCGCTGGGCAAGGCGCTGCTGGCCGAGCGCAGCCGTCCCGAGGTGGACGCGCTGCTGCCCGAGCACCTGGAGGCGCTCACCCAGAACACCGTGACCGACCGCAACGAGCTGCACGCGCAGCTCGCCCGGTTCCACGCCGAGGGCTACGCGCACGAGCGCGAGGAGAACACCCCCGGACTCGGCTGTTACGCCGTCGCGCTGCCGTACCGCAACCCGGTGATCGACGCGATGAGCTGCTCGGTGCCGCTCGGCCGGCTGGACGCCGAGCACGAGCGCCAGGTCATCGGGGCGCTGCTCGCCGCCGCCCGGACCATCACCGAGGTCTTGCGTCAGTTCGGTCGCTGAGTACCGTTCTGAAGCAATTGTAAACGTTTGCAAGATGGAGGCCACATCCCGTGACCGAACGCATCCTGATCACTGGCGCCGCCGGCGGCGTCGGCACCCTGATGCGGCCGAGACTCGCCGCCGCCGGCCGGGTCCTGCGGCTGCTGGACATCGGCGAGCTGCCGGCCGGCTCCGAGGGCGAGAACGTCGAGCTGCGCACCGCGTCGGTGACCGACCAGGCCGCGATGGACGCCGCCTGCGAAGGCGTCGACGCGATCATCCACCTGGGCGGGCACAGCCTGGAACAGCCGTGGCAGGACATCCTCACCGTCAACATCGACGGCACCCACACGGTCCTGGAAGCCGCACGTCGCAACGGCGTCAAGCGCGTCATCCTGGCCAGCTCCAACCACGCCGCGGGCTTCCACCGCCGCGGCGCCGAGGACATCCCCGACTACGCGTTCCCGCGCCCCGACACCTACTACGGCGTCAGCAAGGTCGCCGTGGAGGCGCTGGGAGCGCTCTATTCCGACCGCTACGGCCTGGACGTGATCGCGATCCGGATCGGGTCCTGCTTCGAGAAGCCGCGGGACGTCAGGATGCTGTCCACCTGGCTGTCCCCCGACGACTGCGCGCGGATGCTGGAGGCGTGTTTGGCCACCCCCTCGCCCGGGTACCGGGTGATCTGGGGCGTGTCCGACAACACCCGCCGCTGGGTATCGCTGGACGAGGCGAAAGCGTTGGGATATCAGTCGGAGGACGACTCGGAGCGGTACGCCGACGAGGTCATCGCCGAGCACGGCATGCCCGCGCCGGACGGCCCCGAGCTGAACTACGTAGGCGGCGTCTGGGTGACTTCGGCCTGGGACACCGCCGTCAAGGAGCAGGTTCAATGACCGATTCTGGGCAAACGAACGTCGTGCAGGGCTACAACCCGCGCACCGGCGAGGCTTTCGGTTCGCCGATTCCGTCCACTTCGGACGCCGAGCTGGACCGCATCGTCGCCAAGGCCGTCGCTTCCGGTTGGAGCGCAACGACTTCGGCCTTCCGTGCCGAGGCGCTGGAGCGGGTGGCCGACGCGCTGGACGCCGAGTCCGAGCTGCTGGTGTCCACTGCGGACAGTGAGACCGCGCTTGGTCTGCCCCGGCTGACCGGCGAGCTCAAGCGCACCACCAATCAGTTGCGGCTGTTCGCTTCCGTGCTGCGCGAGGGCAGCTACCTCGAGGCGACGATCGACACCGCGGACGCCAACACCGTGCCGCCGCGGCCCGAGCTGCGCCGTATCCTGCGGCCGATCGGCGTCGTCGGCGTGTTCGCCGCGAGCAACTTCCCGTTCGCCTTCTCCGTGGCCGGCGGCGACACCGCGTCGGCGCTGGCCGCCGGCTCGCCGGTGATCGTGAAGGCGCACCCGTCACACCCGACGACCTCGGCCGAGACCGCCCGGATCGTCGCGGCTTCGTTGCCGGCCGGCGTTTTCGGCATCGTGCAGGGGCTGGAGGCCGGTCCCCGTCTGGTGCAGCACCCGTCGGTCAAGGCGGTCGGCTTCACCGGATCCACCGTCGGCGGGCGGGCCCTGTTCGACCTGGCCAGCGGCCGGCCTGAGCCGATCCCGTTCTACGGCGAGCTGGGCAGCGTCAACCCGACCGTGATCCTGCCCGGCGCCGCGACGCCGGAGACCGCGGCCGGCTTCGCCGGGTCGCTGACCCTTGGCGTGGGCCAGTTCTGCACCAACCCGGGGCTGACCTTCGCGCCGGCTTCGATGGTGGAGGCGCTGACCACCGCCGTCACGGCGTCGGCCGGCGGGCCGATGCTCAATGAGCGTATGCAGCAGGGTTACCAGTCCGGTGTGGATTCGTTGACCGCCAGCGACCTGGTCGAACTGGCCGCCACCGGCACCGACCCGGCGCAGGGCTACAGCGTGGCGCCGAAGCTGTTCACCACCGAGCTGAAGACCTTCGCCGCCAACCTGGGTACGCTGACCGAGGAGCACTTCGGGCCGGCCGGTGTGGTCGTCACGTACACCGATCCCGAGGAGCTGCTGGACGTTCTCCCGCAGCTGCCCGGCTCTTTGACCGCCACCGTGCACGCTTCGTCCGACGAGCACGCGCTCGCCGGCCGTATCGGCGGCGCCTTGCAGGCCGTCGCCGGACGGCTGATCTTCAACGCCTGGCCGACCGGCGTGGCCGTCGCGTGGGGCATGCAGCACGGCGGCCCGTGGCCGGCGACCACCAACTCGCTGTTCACCTCCGTCGGCTCCACGGCGATCCGGCGCTGGCTGGTGCCCGTGTCGTACCAGAGCTGGCCCGAGGAGCTGCTGCCCCCGGAGCTCCAGGCCGGCAACCCCCTCGGCATCCCCCGCCGCTACGACGGCGTCCTCGGCACCAGGTAGCCGAAACCGGGAAGGGGGCTTTCCCGCACTCCGAGTGCGGGAAGCCCCCTTCACGGCGTTTGCTGTCAAGCCCCGAGCGTTTGGAAGGGACCATTCCTCACGTTCAACGTGAGGAATTGAGCTTTCACAACGTTGCGGGTTGCTCGGCGGGGGTGTGGCGTGGTAGCGCGAGGAGGCCGAGGAAGGCGATCACGGCGCAGCCGACGATGTACCAGCTGATCCACGTGCTGGAGGCGGTGCTGGCCAGGATGGCGGTGGCGATCAGCGGCGCGGGGCCGCCGGCGATGACCGAGGCCAGCTGGTAGCCGAGGCCGGCGCCGGAGTAGCGGACGTTGGCGCCGAAGGACTCCGCGATCAGCGCCGCCTGCGGGCCGTACTGCATGGCATGGAACACCAGGGAAGCCACGATGGCCAGCAGCACGAGGCCGGTGAGCTTGGTGTCC
Organism: Kutzneria sp.; assembly: GCA_036403095.1. Classification (GTDB taxonomy): domain Bacteria; phylum Actinomycetota; class Actinomycetes; order Mycobacteriales; family Pseudonocardiaceae; genus Kutzneria. The sequence goes on from DASWRQ010000028.1 coordinate 26,214, forward strand.
AGCAGCCCGAAGTACGGGAACGCGAACAGCCCGACGCAGACGATGCCGATGCCGTACATGAGTTTGCGGCCGATGCGGTCGGACAGCCAGCCGAACAGCGGCACGCAGACCACGCCGGCCGCGGCGGCGATCAGGGTGTAGCCCAACAGATCGTCCTGGTTCAGCTTGAGCTGCTTGGTGCCGTAGGTCAGCACGAAGTTCGTGAACAGGTAGAACGGCGCCTGCTCGGCCATCCGCAGGAACGCGGAGCTCAACACCTCCCGCGGGTGGTCCACGATCGCCCGCCAGACCGGTTGGCGCACCACTGCCTGCTTGGCGACCACGCTCTCGAACTGCGGCGACTCCAACACCCGCAGCCGGACGTAGAGGCCGATCCCGATGAGCACCACGCTGAGCAGGAACGGGATCCGCCACGCCCACTCCAGGAAGCCGTCGCCGGTCCAGCTGGAGATCAGCCGCACCACGCCGGTGGACAGCAGCAGCCCGATCGGCACGCCCAGCTGCGGCAGGCTGGCCATCAGGCCGCGCTTCTTCTGGTCACCCCACTCCATGGCCAGCAGCACCGAGCCGCCCCACTCGCCGCCGACGCCGATGCCCTGCACGATGCGCAGGATCGTCAGCAGCACCGGGGCCGCAAAGCCGATCGACGCCGCGGTGGGCAGGCAGCCGATCAGCAGCGTGCCGATGCCCATCGTCAGCAGGGTGCCGATGAGCGTGCCCCGGCGGCCGATCCGGTCGCCGAAGTGGCCGAACAGCGCCGCGCCGATCGGCCGCGCCGCGAAGCCCACGAACTGCGTGCCGAACGCGGCCAGCACCCCGGCGTAGGGCGTGCCACCGGGGAAGAACAGGTGCGGGAAGATCAGCGCCGCGGCCGTGTTGTAGAGGAAGAAGTCGTACCACTCGATGGACGTCCCGATGGTGCTCGCGACCGCGGCGCGCCGCCGCTGGGTGCGGATGAGAGCCAGGTCACTCATGCCGACACCTTGATCGCACACGGTTGCCATGTCAAGAACGTGTGAGGCGCGGACCCACAACGGTCCACAGCGCCAAAATATGGACACCTTTCTACGCTAGTTAAAACAAGTCGTGGCAAACGCCCCGGACGGCGCTTGTGGACTTCATGACCGGGCCATTACCTTCCGTCAAACCCTGCTCACCGGGAGGTACTGTGCTCCGTCGGCGTGGTGGCGTCTTGCTCGCCGTTTTCCTGGCCATGGCCGGACTTCCCGCGGTCGCCGGGGCAGCGCCGACCACGCCGAGCGCGGCCCAGGCCGTCACCCTGATCACCGGGGACAAGGTCGTGCCCGCGGCCGACGGCCCCGGTCAGCTGCTGCCGGCCCCCGGTCGGGAGAACGTGCGGTTCACCAGCTACCAGACCCCGGGCCACAGCTACGTGATCCCCGAGGACACGATGTCGTTGCTGGCGGCCAAGACGGTCGACCTGCGGCTGTTCGACGTCGACGCGCTGCGCGGCTACCACGGCACGCTGCCACTGATCGTCCAGTACTCGGGAACGCAGCGAACGCTGGCCCGGACGGCCGGGGCGATGGACCTGCCGAGCATCAACAGCACCGCGATGAAGGCCGATCCGGCCACGTTCTGGCGGGGCCTGACCGGCTCGTCGCTGCGGAGCAACGCCGCATCGGCCTTGAAGCACAGCGGCATCGCCAGGATCTGGCTGGACGGCCAGCGGCACGCCACGCTCGACCACAGCGTTCCGCAGATCGGCGCGCCGACGGCATGGGCCGCCGGCTACACCGGCACCGGGGTGACGGTCGCCGTGCTGGACACGGGCGTCGACAACACCCACCCCGACCTGGCCACGCAGGAGATCGGCGAGAAGAACTTCTCCGGCTCCCCCGACGACAAGGACCACTTCGGCCACGGCACGCACGTGGCCTCGATCGTCGCCGGCACCGGCGCGAAGTCCGGCGGCAAGTACAAGGGGGTAGCTCCGGGCGCGCGCATTCTCGACGTGAAGGTGCTGGGGGACAACGGCTCCGGCGCCGACTCGGGCATCATCGAAGGCATGCAGTGGGCCGCCGAGAACGGCGCCAAGGTCATCAACATGAGCCTCGGCGGCGACAACGGTCCGGACATCGACCCGATCGAAGCGGCCGTGAACACGTTGACGGCCAAGTACGGCGTGCTTTTCGTGATCGCCGCCGGCAACTACGGCCCGGTCACCGGCACCATCGACTCCCCCGGCAGCGCCGACGCGGCGCTCACCGTCGGCGCGGTCGACCGGGACAACCAGATCGCCGAGTTCTCCGGCCGTGGCCCCCGCATCGAGGGCGGCCTGATCAAGCCGGACATCACCGCGCCCGGCGTGGACATCACCGCGGCGCTGAGCTCGACCGCCACCATCGGCGACCCGGCCGCGGCCGGCTACACCAAGCTCTCCGGCACGTCCATGGCCACCCCGCACGTGGCCGGCGCGGCCGCGCTGCTGGCCCAGCAGCACCCCGACCTGACCGGCACGCAGCTCAAGGCGCTGCTCGTCGGGGCCAGCACGCCGACGCCGGGCGCCACGCCGTTCGAGCAGGGCGCCGGCCGGGTCGACTCGGCCAAGGTGCTCACCCAGACCGTGACCAGCGACCCGATCAGCCTCAGCTTCGGCCAGGACCGGTGGCCGCACACCGGCAAGGCCCCGCTCACCAAGGACGTCTCCTACCGCAACAGCGGCACCGTCCCGGTGACGCTCGACCTGAAGATGGACGTCAACGCCGGCGGCGTGCTGAGCGTGTCGCCGTCCCGGCTGGTGATCCCGGCCGGCGGCACGGCCAAGGCCACGGTCAACGCCGACGTGGCCAAGGCGCCGGCCGGCGGCAAGTTCGCCGGTGCGGTCGTGGCCGCCGGCGGCTCGATGAGCGTGCGGACGGCGGTGGAGATCGACCTTGAGGTCGAGAGCTACGACGTCACCTTCACCGCGCACGACCGCACCGGCGCGGCGCCCGGCTTCGCCACCTTCTTTCTGTCCAATTTGGACACCGGTGACGGCGTGTTCCCGGACGACTTCGTCGACGGCAAGGTGGTTCAGCGCCTGGCCGCCGGACAGTACCTGCTGTCCGGGTCCGTCTCGACCGACTCGACCAACGGCTACGACGTGATCAGCGCGCCCAACCTTCGGATCAGCGGGGCCACCACCATCGACCTCGACGCTCGCACGGCCAAGCCGCTGAACGTCAAGCTGCCCGACCCCAGTGCGCAGCTGGCCCAGCTGAAGATCGGATTCCAGCGGACTGCCGGCAAGAACCGTTGGACCATCACCAATCTTGAACGCAGCGGCTACGTCGGCGACATCGGCTTCGCACAGCTCGGTCCGGACGCCCCCGCCGGCGAGGCCACCGGTGAGGTGGCCACCACGTGGGCCGGCGACACCGGGTTCTACGGGTTGGCGTGGTACCGCAAGGGCGGGGCGCAAACCGGATTGTCCACGGTGGTCAGTGCCAGGGACCTGGCCACCGTCAACGTCGACGTCGGCAAGGTCGCCGACCCGGCCTACGTGTGGCTGACCTCGATGCCGCACAACGCTCGCAACGAATGGGGTTACGACGCGCCGTTCCCGATCAAGGCCGGTGTGCACAAGGAGTTCTTCGGCGGCGACAACGCCGACTGGGCTCGTCGCGTCAGCCTGCCCGGCGACAACTTCGAGGACTTCGAGGGCCCGGTGAAGTACTACGCGCCGGGGCACACCTACGCGGAATCCTTCTACCACGGGGTTTTCGGGCCCACGTTCACCAACACCCGGGACGACCTGTGGCTGCAGCAACGCGGTGACCTCATGGTCGTCGCGACACCGCTGTTCGGCGACGGCGCCGGATACGCCGGCTTCTCGGCCGTCACCTCGGCGTCGACCAGGCTGTACCGCAACGGCACCCTGTTCGGTCAGACCGATCAGGCCGGGGCCGGGCGGTTCACCCTTCCCGCCGGCAAGGCCACCTACCGCGTCACCACGGAGGCCACCCGGACCGGCCACGCCCAGGCGACCAAGGTCAGCGCCAGCTGGACCTTCCAGGGCGCACCCAAGGACGGTGTGTCGCAGTACCCCGTCTCCGCCGTCCGGTTCACCCCGACCCTGGACGACAACGGGGCCGCGCCCAGGGGCTTCTTCCTGCTGCCGGTGTCGGTCGAGGACCAGCCGGGCACGAATTCCAAGCAGCGCCTGCAATCCCTTCAGGTCTCCTACGATCAGGGCGCGACCTGGAAGGCCGTCCCGGTGGCCGGCGGCTATGCCGCGCTCTACCACCCCGACAACGCCAGGTCCGTGTCACTGAAGGCCACCGCCGCCGACCGTGCCGGCAATTCGGTGGAGCAGACGATCATCGGCGCGTACCTGCTGCGCTGACGAGTTCGCGGGCGTGGCCGCTGCGGCCACGCCCGTAACTCGATCGCCTTGCCGGGCCTGGTCGTCCATGCTTACCGGCATGGCGATGACGACCGTGCCCGGGAAGCACGTGGATATCAAGATGTGGACGCGGGTGGACGAGGTGGAGCCCGCGGCCATGGCACAGCTGCGCAACATTTCGGCGCTGCCTTGGGTGGTCAAGCACGTCGCTGTGATGCCCGACGTCCACCTCGGCAAGGGGGCGACCGTCGGCTCGGTGATCGCGATGAAGGACGCGGTCTCCCCGGCGGCGGTGGGCGTGGACATCGGCTGCGGCATGACCGCGGTGCGGACCTCGCTGACCGCCAACGACCTGCCCGGTGATCTGGCCGGCATCCGCTCGGAGATCGAGCAGGCGGTGCCGGTCGGCTTCAACGCGCACAAGGACGCGGCGTTCGGCGAGCGGGACGCGGGCGACTGGAAGCAGTTCTGGGCCCGGTTCGACGACCTGACCCCGGCGGTCAAGGCGCGGGCGGGGCGTGCGGTCAACCAGCTCGGCACGCTCGGCGGCGGGAACCACTTCATCGAGGTCTGCCTGGACACGTCCAAGCAGGTCTGGGTGATGCTGCACTCCGGTTCGCGCAACATCGGCAACGAGCTGGCGCAGCACCACATCGGCGTGGCCCGCAAGCTGGCCCACAACGAGGCGCTGCCCGACCGCGAGCTGGCCGTGTTCCTGGCCGGCACGCCCGAGATGGCGTCCTACCGGCACGACCTGTACTGGGCGCAGGACTACGCGCGGCGCAACCGCTCCGTCATGCTGCGCCTGATCTGCGACGTGCTGCGCAAGCGCTACCGCCATGTCCGCTTCGACGAGCCGATCTCCTGCCACCACAACTATGTCGCCGAGGAGAAGCACTTCGGCGAGGACGTGCTCGTGACCCGCAAGGGCGCGATCCGGGCCGGTAACGGGGATCTGGGCATCATCCCGGGTTCCATGGGCACCGGCTCCTACATCGTCCGCGGCCTCGGCAACCCCGACTCCTTCGAGTCCGCGTCGCACGGCGCGGGCCGGAAGATGTCGCGCACCAAGGCCCGTAAGATGTTCAAGCGCACCGACCTGATCGAGCAGACCAAGGGCGTCGAGTGCCGCAAGGACACCGGCGTGATCGACGAGATTCCGGCCGCGTACAAGGACATCAACGAAGTGATCGCGAACCAGTCCGACCTCGTGGAGATCGTGGCCAAGCTGAAGCAGGTCATCTGCGTGAAGGGCTGAGCCCCGGCCCGGTGATGCCGGTGTCGGCGATGAGATAGACCGCCGGCATCGGCATCGCGTCGCTGAAGGGCCAGTCGACCGGGACACCGAAGCCGGCCAGGGCCCGGGCGACGAAGATCCCGTGGCTGCCGATCACGACGGTGCCGGTGAACGAGCGGAGGATGGACACGGCCCGTTCGGTGAGCTGGTTCAGGCTTTCGTCGCCGGGCCGGGCGAAGGACGGATCGGCCCAGCTGGCTTCATAGTGGCGGGCGTAGTCGGGGGTGGGCTCCAGGCCGGAATCCCATTCCCGCAGCTCGTGGTCGGTGTGCACGGGCAGGCCCAGCGCCTTCGCGAGAGGCTGGACCGTCTGCACGGCCCGCAGGTACGGACTGGCGACGATCCGGTCGGGCTTGAGGGCCGCCAACTCCTCGACCAGTTCTTCGGCCTGGGCCAGGCCGGTTTCGGCCAGCGGGCGGTGGTACTCGTCGGGGCCGCCCGGGGTCGGGTGGACGGACTCGGCGTGGCGGACCAGGACGATCATCAGACCAGGGTGATGCCGGCCGGTTCGGTGCTCAGGCCGAGTTCGGTGGTGGCCACCACCTTCAGCGTTGCCGCGTCGATCTTGTTGACGGTGCTGGAGGCGTTGTTGGTCACCCAGATCTGGTCCTGGGTGGCGGTGATGCCGGTGGGGATGTGTCCTACCTGGACAGTGTTGGTGACCACCCGCTTGGACGTGTCGATCACCGAGACGGTGTCGGAGTTGGCGTTCGTCACGTAGGCGACCTCGCCGTCGGGCCGGAAGGCGATGTTCCACGGGGACTTGCCGACGGAGATGGTGGCCTTGACAGCATGGCTCGAAGCGTCCACAAGGGACACGCTGTCGTGCCAGGTGTTGGCGACGTACACATGCCGGCCGCCGGGGCAGGCGGTGACGCCATGGGCCCTGGCCAGACCGGGCAGGCAGGCCCGAACCCGACGGGAAGCGGTGTCGACGATCCACAGCCCGTCCTGGCACGAGACGTACAGCGTGGAACTGTCGGGACTGACGGAAACGGCCTGGGGCGCAAGGCCGACGGAAATAGACCCGACAACGGAGTTGGTCCTGGCGCTGATCACCGAGACCGACGTGGAGCCGCCGGGACCGGTGTCGGGGCCGGTGTTGGCGACGTAGAGGAACCGCCCGTCGGGCGAGGCGGCGATGCCGTGCGGGAACAGACCGACGGTGATGGAGCCGACGATGCGACCGGCGAAGGTGCTGAACACGGTCACCTTGTCGGCGCCGGATTCGGTGATGTAGAGAGTCCCCCCGTCGGGCGAAGCGGCGATCCCGTAGGGATTGATCGGCCCCTGCACGGTGGACAACAGCTTGCCGGTGTCGACGTCGATCACCGACAGGGTGTATGCGACGATGCCGGTGACGTAAGCCTTCTTGGCCGGCGGGGCGAACTCGCCCGCGGCCTTGTTGCGCGCCAACAGCTGCGTGCCAGGGAAGCTGGTGCCGGCCACCCCCTCGGGGAAGTCGCAGGCGTGGGTGGTGAGGGTCTCGTCGATCCGACTCCGGCCGCCCTGGTGCGGCGGAGTCTGGGCCGCACCAGGAATCTGGACCGGCGGCAGGTGTTTGACGTTGTGCTCGGCCTGCCACAAGGGGGCCTTGGTCGAGGGCAAAGGCGGCAGCGGCTTGGCGCTGTTGCCGAGCCCGATGGCGGAAGTGAGGTCGCCGAAGGTCTTGCGCCGCCAGTCGCTGATGTTGGTCTCGCGCACGCCGGTGACGGCCTCGATCAGCCGCAGCACGGAGGTGTGGTCGAACGGCTCGGTGGCGACGAAGCCGCCGCGGGTCCACGGCGAGACGATGGTGCAGGGCACGCGGATGCCGGCGCCGATGGGCAGCCCGTTGACGAACTCGTCGGGTGTGCCGACCGGCGGCATGGGCGGCACCATGTGGTCGAACAGGCCGTCGTTCTCGTCGTAGTTCAGCACCACCACGGTTTTCGCCCACACGTCCGGATTCGCCGCGATGGCTTCCAGCTTGCCGGCCACGAAGTCGGCGCCGGCGGCGGGCAGGTAGTCGGGGTGCTCGCACTGCGGCGAGGTGGGGATGATCCACGAGACGGTGGGCAGCCGGTCGTGCCGCGCGTCGTACTCGAACCGGTCGGCCGGCCCGATGGCCAGACCGTGTTGGTGCAGCGGGGAATCCGGCCCGGCGTCCTGGTAGGCCTGGAAGAACTCCAGCGGGTTGCAGCCGTAGTCGTCCTCCTGCTGGTACACGTGCCAGCTGACGCCGGCGGCGGTCAGCCGTTCCGGGTAGGTGGTCCACGTGTACGGGGACGGCACGATGTTGCTGGTGATCGGCCCACCGTGTCTGCCGCTGGGGTCGATGGTGCCGCTCCAGTGGTAGAGCCGGTTGGGCCAGGTCGGCCCGAGCACCGAGCAGAAGTAGGCGTCGCACACCGTGAACTCGCGAGCCAGCGCCCACTGGAACGGGATGTCGTCCTCGGTGTAGTAGCCCATGGTGTACGGGCCGTTGGCGTCGCCGTCGGCCGCCCGGTGCGCGGGCAGCCAGTTGTCCATCTTGCCGCCGTTGACCGCCGAGTGCTGCACGGTGAAGGCGTGGCTGGTGGACGGGATGGCCTGCGCGCTCGTGCGCCGCGTGTCGAGATGGAACGGCAGCAGATAGCCGTCCGGGTTCTTGGCGTCTGGCTGGTAGAACACCGAGCGCCCGGTGGACAGCCTGATCGCGGCCGGGTCGTCGAAGCCGCGGACGCCGGGCATGGTGCCGAAGTAGTGGTCGAACGACCGGTTTTCCTGCATCAGGACCACGATGTGCTTGATGTCGCCCAGGGTCGCCGGCCCGGTCGCGGCGACGGCGTTGCGCAGGTTGGGCGGCAGGGCCGACGCGAGCGCGGCGGCGCCGGCCACGCCGGCCGCCGATCCGAGCAGCCGGCGGCGCGAGATCCCTGCCATCGGCCCTCCTAGGTGACACGGACGAACGCGCTCAGCAGACACCACGCCGGCAGCCGTCGCAATGGTTCACGCCCCGTTCGGCCGAACTCGTTCCCCTTGGGAGGTCTAGACCTCCCTTGACAGCGGGCACACCGGGCGTCACCCTGGTTGACGCCGCCGCTTAGTTAAGGAACTTTCCTAACTGGAGCGAAGATGCGCGATCGAGCCGGCCGACTGGTGGCGGTGGCCACCGCTGCCGCGACGATTTCCCTGTCCGTGTTGGTCTCCACGGCGACTCCCGCCGCGGCCGCCGGCGTGAGCCATCCCTTCCCCACGCACGTCACGTACAAGACCGGGGTGATGCCGTCGGCCAGTGTGGCCGACCGGGACGCCGCCGCGAGGAAGCAGTACGACTCCTGGAAGAAGGCGTACCTGCGCTCGGCCTGCGGCGGCTACCTGGTCTATGCCACCGGCGACGCGCCCGGCAAGGGCACGGTGTCCGAGGCCCAGGGCTACGGCATGAACATCGTCCCGCTGATGGCCGGCTACGACGCCGACGCCAAGGCCGAGTTCGACGGCCTGTGGAAGGTCGTGCAGGACCACCGGGACAGCCAGGGCATGATGATGTGGGAGATCAACGGCTCCACCTGCAAGTACGCCGACTCCGGCACGCCCGACGCGGCCACCGACGGCGACCTCGACATCGGCTACGGCCTGCTCCTGGCCGACAAGCAGTGGGGCGGCTACACCGCCGCGGCCAGGGACTGGCTGGCCAAGTTCTACCAGGCCGACGTGGCCCCGGACGGGCACCTCAAGTGCGAGGACGACGGCCCGAACACCGACACCCGGCCATCCGACTTCATGCTGGACCACCTGCGGGCGTTCGCGGCCTACGACACCGCGCACGACTGGAACAAGGTGATCACCCGCACCGAGGCCGTGATCAAGGCCTTCACCGACAAGTACTCGGCGACCGCGAACCTGTTGTCCGACTTCGTGGTCGGGGCCAACGGCAGCAGCCCGAAGCCGGCGCCCGCGAACTACCAGGAGAACCAGCCGGACAACATCGTCGGCTACAACTCGGTCCGCGTGCCGTGGCACATGGGCACCGACGCCCTGGTCTACGGCAGCCCGGTGGCCAAGTCGGTGGCGACCAAGGAGTCCAACAGCTACAAGGCCAAGGCCGGCGGCAACCCGGCCAAGATCTACCCGCACACCAAGCTGGACGGCACCCCGAGCAACACCGGCGACCAGTGCGAGTGCGCCAACGACCCGGTGGGCGTGGCCGCGATGGCCGCGGGCGACCAGGCGTGGACCGACGCGCTGTGGCAGTACCTGGCCACCAACCCGTTCGACGACACCTACTACGGCGAGACGATCAAGATGCTCGTCTACATCGTGATGGCCGGCGACTACTGGACACCCGCGTCCTGAGTAGTCCGCCAGATCGGTCCACCTCCCGGGCTCCCCGACCCGTGAGGTGGACCGATTCAGCATTTTCGTCCACACTGACCGCCCATGAGAGGCGGCACCGATGCCGACCGCGCGCTGCCGGTGATCGCCGCCGCCTGCGGTCTCGGCTTCAGCAGAGTGAAACCCCTGTCCGGCGAGCACGGCGCGGTCGAGGCGACCGTGGCCGGGCGCGGCCGGTACGTGGTGAAGTGGACGTGGCATCCGCAGTCGTGGCCGCATGACGTGTCCGAGGTGACCGCCCGCCTGCGGACGCTGCGCTATCCGGCGCCGCGGGTCATCGCCGCCGAGCGGCTCGACGGGATCGCCTTCTACGTCCAGGAAAAGCTGCCCGGCACGCCCTCCGACGAGCTGGACTGCCATCAGTTGGAGCAGATCGTCGACCTGGTCGAGCTGCACGCCGGCGCGGCCTGCGGGCTGTCCTCGCCGCGGAGCACGCTGCCGTGGGCCGAGCAGATCCACCGCGACCTGGCCGACCCCGGCCATTGGACGCCGCGCAAGCGGGCCCTGGCCACCCATTCACCCCGAGCCGCCGACCTGCTGCACGGCATCGAGCACCGCGCCGGGCGCCTCGACCTGTCCCGCGTGCCGGGCGACGACGTCGTGCACGGCGACTATGGGCTGGGCAACATGCTGTTCCATGCCGGCGGGCTGTCCGGCGTCATCGACTGGGACGGCTGGCGGCCCGGCGATCGGCGCGCGGACCTGGTCACGCTGTGGTTCGCGCTGCGCATCGGCACCGACCAGACCCACACCTCCACCGAGCTGCGCCGCCACCTGCGCCGGGTGATGGAGCCAGAGCTGCTGTGGGCCTACTCCGCGCACAACGTGCTGCGCACCCTGGGCTGGTTCGCCTTCCGCCACGGCGCCTTCCCCGCCCCCACCTGGCTGGCCGCCAGCGAGCTCCTCCTCCGCACCGCCCTGGCCGGCTGACTCCGCCGGGTATACATCGGATGTAACCGTCTACATCTTGCCGAAATGAGCGATCTGGCGCAGGATTCACCCGATGACCCGTCCGCCGCCGGGGCCCTTCGAGGAAGGAGCACGCATGACCAGGTGGCGGATCGGCGCTGCCCTGCTCACGGCGGCGGCCGCCCTGCTGGCCACCGGCGGAGAGGCGGTGGCGCAGCCGGCGCATCACCCGACGATCGCCAGCACCCCGCCGATGGGGTGGAGCAGCTGGAGCTCGTTACGGGGCAACATCTCGGAAACGATCATCGAGGCGCAGGCCAAGGTCCTGCACGACCAGCTGCAGAGTCACGGCTATCAGTACGTCAACATCGACGCGGGCTGGACCGGCGGCGTCGACGAGTACGGCCGCAGCACGTGGAACACCACGAAGTTCCCCAACGGCATGGCCGCGGTGGCGACGTACGTGCACGGCCTGGGCCTGAAGTTCGGCATCTACCTGGTGCCGGGCGTGCCCAAGGCGGCGGTGGACGCGAACTCGCCGATCAAGGGAACTCCTTACCACGTCAAGGATGTCATCGATCCGACCCTGCCGGGCAACACGGCGGCGGACGGCGCGGGCAAGCTGGACTTCGGCAAGCCGGGAGCCGCAGCCTACGTGCGGTCGCAGGCGGATCTGTTGGCGTCGTGGGGAGTCGACTACATCAAGATGGACTTCGTCGGCCCCGGTGGCGGCCGGGTGGCGACGGACAACCGGGCCGACATCCAGCAGTGGCGCCAGGCGTTGGACGCCACACACCGGCCGATCCACCTGGAGCTGTCGAACTCGCTGAGCTTCGACAACGCGGCGGTGTGGCAGAAGTACAGCAACGGCTGGCGCATCGAGGGCGATATCGAGTGCTACTCACATTGCGTGGGCCTGACCAACTGGGCGGTGCGGGCCTCGCTGCGTTGGGCCGACGCGCCGAAGTGGGCGCCGTTCGCCGGCCCGGGCCACTGGAACGACCTGGACTCGCTGGAGATCGGCAACGGCGCGTCCGACGGCCTGTCCGCCGACGAGAAGCAGTCGGTGATGACGCTGTGGGCGATCGAGGCCTCGCCGCTGCTGCTGGGCACCGACCTGACCAAGCTGGTGCCCGAGGACGTCAAGATGATCACCAATGACGAGGTGCTGCGGGTCGACCGGTCCGGCCGGGCGGCGCACCCGCTGTCGCAGGCGAGCAAGCAGCAGGTCTGGGTGAGCGACAACCACAACGGCAGCTACACCGTGGCCCTGTTCAACCTCGACGACGCGCCGGCGACGGTGACCGCCAACTGGACCGATCTAGCACCCCATCGGCGCAACGCTTTCGTCCGCGACCTCTGGACGCACCAGAATCTCGGCGTGGCCCGCGACGGGTTCTCGGCCACGCTGGCGCCGCACGCATCGCGCCTGTTGACGGTATGGCTCTGAGATACATCGGCAATACCACGGGGCCCGCATTCGGCGGGCCCCGTTCCGTTTTGCGACCAATGGCGGCGGCCGTTCGGAGTAGCCGCCTCACAGTCTGTCTATTGGTCTAGGCCAAAGCCTTGACACCTTCAATGGTCTAGTCCACATTTCTGAACACCGGGCCCGGCGAAAGACGAACGTGCGAGTGCCTTCGACGAGGAGGACATATGCAGCGAGCCAAACTCGCCGCCACTGCGATGGCAGCGGTTGCCGTGGCGGGTGTCGCCGCGGCGGTAGCCGCCAACGCCAGCACGGCTCAGGTCCAGCCGGCCGCCTCCGCCGCCGCGCTGGCGCCTAACGCCCTGTCCAACAACTGGTACGCCTCGGCGCCGTACCTGATGCCGGTCAGCAACAACCCGCCCGACCCGACCGTGGTGATGGCCGCGACCGGGCAGAAGGCGTTCCAGCTGGCCTTCATCCTGGCCCCCGACGGTGGCGGGTGCAGCCCGACCTGGGACGGCAAGAACGCCGTGTCGAGCGACACCGCGGTGGCCGGCGTGATCAGCAAGATTCGCGGGGCCGGCGGTGACGTGTCGGTGTCGGTCGGCGGCTACGGCGGCACCAAGCTTGGCCAGACCTGCGGCACCGTGGCGGCCACCGCCGCGGCCTACCAGCAGGTGATCACCAAGTACTCGCTGCACGCCATCGACTTCGACCTGGAAGAGCCGGAGTACGAGAACGACGCGGCGGTCAACAACGAGCTGGGCGCGGCCAAGACGTTGCAGGCCAACAACCCGGGTCTGTTCGTCTCGGTGACGATGCCGGGCACCACCGCCGGCACCGGCTGGTTCGGCACCCAGCTGCTGGACAAGTCCAAGGCGCTCGGCTTCTCCCCCAACAACTTCTCCATCATGCCGTTCGACGGCGGCTTCGCCGGCGGCTCGGCCCAGGTGTCCGCGCTCGAGGCGCTGCACGGCCTGCTGACCAGCCACATGGGCTGGGACAGCGCGACCGCGTACGCCCACGAGGGCTTCTCCGGCATGAACGGCCATTCGGACAACGGCGAGGTCTTCGCCCAGTCCGACTTCCAGACCGTGTACGACTACGCGACCAGCCACGGGCTGGGCCGGTTCACGTTCTGGTCGGTCAACCGCGACCGGCAGTGCGGCAGCAGCACCGACAACGGGATCTGCAGCAACATCACGCAGAACGACTGGGACTTCACGAAGTTCACCACCCGGTTCGCCGGCGCGACGCCGCCGCAGTCCCCGCCGCCCACCACCACGACGACCACGACGACCCCGGGCGGCGGCGGAACCTGCTCCGCGGCGGCCTGGAACGCGTCGACCCCGTACAACGGCGGGGCGGTCGTCTCGTACGGCGGCCACCAGTGGACGGCCAAGTGGTGGACCCAGGGCGACACCCCGGGCGGCCCGCAGAACGTGTGGACCGACAACGGCGCGTGCACCGGCGGCGGCACCACACCGCCGGGCGGCGGCAACTGCCCGGCCGCGTGGAACGCCGGCACGCCGTACAACGGCGGCGCGGTGGTCTCCTACGGCGGCCACAAGTGGACCGCGAAGTGGTGGACGCAGGGCGACACGCCCGGCGCCAACAGCCAGAACGTCTGGGCCGACAACGGTTCCTGCTGAGCAACGCTTTCGCCGGCGGGTCGGTGCCCCCGATCCCGACCCGCCGGCGAACACCAAGCCCTGTTCCCCCGCCCACCCCTCCCCAGCTCGGAGGCCCCTGCAGATGAAGTTATCCGTGAGAACGGCCCTGATCACGGCGGCGGCCGCGACCGTGGTCGTCGGCAGCATCACCGCCGTCGGCGCCGGCGCGGCGCAGCAGCAGCCCCAGTCGCTGGCGGTGACGCCGGCGGCGGCGACCGCCGCGGCGTCCAGCGGCGGTCTGCGCGTGGCGTACTTCGACCAGTGGTCGATCTACCAGAACGCGTACTACCTCAAGAACGTCGACTCGATCGCCAACAACCTCGACTACCTGATCTACGACTTCGAGAACATCGACCCGTCCAACCTGTCCTGCTTCGAGGCCACCAAGGCCAGCACGCCGGACCCGGGCGGGGAGAACGACCCGAACGCCGGCGACGGCGCGGGCGACGCGTTCGCCGACTACCAGAAGTCGTTCGGCTCGGACATCAGCGTCGACGGCACCGCGGACGCGTTCGGTATGCCGATCGTGGGCAACTTCCACCAGCTCCAGGAGCTGAAGAAGAAGCACCCGAACCTGAAGGTCGTGCTGTCGCTGGGCGGCTGGTCGTACTCGAAGTACTTCTCCGACGCGGCGGCCTCCGACGCCTCGCGCAAGAAGCTGGTCAGCTCCTGCATCGACATGTTCATCAAGGGCAACCTGCCGTCGCAGGGCGGTTACGGCGGCCCGGGCACCGCGGCCGGCATCTTCGACGGCTTCGACATCGACTGGGAGTACCCGGCCTCGGCCGGCGGGCACCTGGGCAACCACACCAGCCCCAATGACACGGCCAACTTCACCTCGCTGCTGGCCGAGTTCCGGTCGCAGCTGGACGGGCTGGGCAAGCACTACTCGCTGTCCGCGGCCCTGCCCGGCGGCCAGGACAAGATCGCGAAGATCCAGACCGACAAGATCGGTCAGTACATGGACTTCGCCGACGCGATGACCTACGACATGCACGGCGCGTGGGACGCCACCGGTCCGACGAACTTCCAGGACCCGCTGTACTCCTCGCCGAGCGACCCGTCCGGCACGATCCCGCCGGGCACCGAGAAGTACACCATCGACTCGGTGATCAAGGCCTACACCAAGGGTTCCAGCGCGTACGGCATCCCCGGCGGCTTCCCGGCCAACAAGCTGACCGTGGGCATCCCGTTCTACTACCGCGGCTGGACGGGTGTGCCGGCCGGCAACAACCACGGCCTGTACCAGAGCGCGACCGGTCCGTCCCCGGGCCACACGCTCAGCGGCGACGTGCCCGGTGTGGCGATGTACAAGGAGCTGACCGGGGTGGTCAACAACCCGGCCGACACCTTCTTCGACCCGACGACGCAGTCGGCCTGGTTCTACGACGGCACCAACTTCTACGGCGGCTCCTCGCCGCAGTCGATCAAGGCGCGGACCGACTACATCCACTGCAGCGGCCTGGCCGGCGCGATGATGTTCTCGCTCTACGACCTGGACCCGGCCTCGACGCTGTTCAACGCCGTGGTCAACGGCCTGGCGGCCAGCACGCCGGGCTGCGCGGGCCCGCCGACGACCACGACCACCACCACGACGACGACCACCACCACGACCACGACGACGACCACCCCGCCGGGCGGCTGCACGGCCGCGGCGTGGAACGCCTCGACGCCGTACAACGGTGGCGCGGTGGTCTCCTACAACGGTCACCAGTGGACCGCGAAGTGGTGGACGCAGGGCGACACCCCGGGCGGCAGCCAGGGTGTGTGGACCGACAACGGTCCCTGTGGCGGTTCGACCACCCCGCCGGGCGGTGGCAACTGCCCGACGCCGTGGAGCGCTTCGACGCCGTACAACGGCGGAGCGGTGGTCTCCTACGGCGGCCACAAGTGGACGGCCAAGTGGTGGACCCAGGGCGACACCCCCGGGGCCAACAGCCAGAACGTGTGGGCCGACAACGGTACTTGCTGAGGTAGGGGAGTAAGAGGAAAGGGCCGGGGCTGGCGAGCCCCGGCCCTTTCTGTTGTCTCAGTAGGAGAACTGCTGCACCTGGTGGGCGTCGCCGGAGAACGTCCAGCCGGTCCGGGTGGCCGGGTCGAGCTGCACGCCCCGGCCGGGGCCCGGGCCGACCAGCCCGGTTGAGTAGTTCATGCCCCGCACGGCGCCGATTGCCTTGCCGGTGGCCAGATCCACGACGGCCAGCTGGCTGGTGGCGTTGTTGTCGAAGATCAGCCCGCCGACCGCGCCGAACTGCGGCACCGCCGGCGGCG
This sequence comes from Kutzneria sp., assembly GCA_036403095.1. Lineage (GTDB taxonomy): Bacteria > Actinomycetota > Actinomycetes > Mycobacteriales > Pseudonocardiaceae > Kutzneria. Next base: position 42,497 of record DASWRQ010000028.1, read on the forward strand.
TCTGGAACGCCACCAGCGCCAGGTGGTGCCCGCCGTCCACGGCCAGGGTCAGCGGCGCCTGCTGCCGCACGGCGATGGCGTTGCCCGGCACGAGAGTGTCGCCGCCGACCGGGATCAGGTTGGCGGTGCCGTTGATGTTCACGCTGAACGACCGGTACGACAGCTGGTAGGCGGTGTTCGTGCCCTCGTCGACGGCCAGCGAGCCGGCGCAGCCGTCGGACTGGCCGGCCGGAGTGACGGTCGCGGCGTCGAGGTCGACGCGGGCGAGCAGGCCGTTGCCGCCGGCGAAGCAGATCAGCCCGCCGCCGGCCTTGGAGATGAACACCTGGCCCGTCTTCTGGTCCACGTCGATCAGGAAGTACGTGCCGGCCGCGACACCGTGGTCCGCGGCGATCGGCTGCCCGGCCGTCACGGTGGCGAGGTCGACCGACACCACGGCGTCGGCATTGTCCCCGTTGTGCCGCAACAGAATCGCCGCCCGATGCCGGGTCGTGTCGACCCGACCGCCGATCGGCAGGTAGTCGCCGAACGCCGCCGTGCCGACGAGCTTCGCCGCCTGGATGTCGTAGACCTCGACGGCGTTGCCGTGCAGCACGGCCGCGCGGTGCGAGGACGGATCGACGCCGACGAGCCGGAAGCCGTTGCCGGTGGCCAGGTTCGTGCCGTAGGTGCCGTTACGGGGGTCGTAGCGGCGAACGGCCTGGTGGCCGCCGCCGTCATCGGTCACGACCACGGAATCCGCGCCCTGGGCGGCGAAGTCGATGACCGCGGTGTTGTCCGGCGTGACGCCGTCGTCCAGTTCGAGGAACGAGCTCGGGCTGGCCTGCCCGACCGGCTTGCCGTTCCGGCCGAGCGCGATCACCCGCACGTTGTACGAGTCCGAGAAGCCGAGACCGAGCCTGGTCGCGTCGAACGTGGCAGAACCGTTGCGGCCGGCCAGTTTCCGCACCAGCGCGGAGCCGCCGTCGATGCCGTCGTTGTCCGGCTGGGTGCCGTTGGCATTGGTGACGGTGTTGTAGGAGTTGAACAGCGTCGGGGCGGGCGAGGAGAACTCCAGCTCGGCGCCGGTTGCACCGGGAATGCCCCGCACGTCGTAGTTGACGGTGAAGTTCGGCGCGGTCCGGTTGAGGGTCAGGCCGTGCAGATTGTCGTTGAAGGTCGGCGCTTGGACGCGATGATCCGGCCCAAGTCCGTCGATACTGCCGCCGTCGACCCGGATCGAGGCGAATTCGCCGTACACCGGGCGCAGGCTGGTCGAGTCCTGGACGACGCCGATGCCGTAGACGCCGCCACCGCCGTTGAAGGCGCTGGCCGGAATCGTGACGTCACCCGACACCGCGGTCAGCGGGACCTTGTACGGGGCCGAGAAGATCGGCGCGGTGAAAGGGTTCCAGTGGCCGATCGAGGACACCGCCAGCTGCGGCGACTTGGCATTGCGGACGCCGGTCAGGTCGTAGTGCACGGTGACCGGGGCGCCGAGCTTCACCGTGGCCGGTGCGATCGGGGCGGTCGCCTCGGCGTAGGCGCCGTCGGTCGGGCCGATGGCCAGCGTCTTCTTGGCCGACGCCAACACCTTGTGGCCCACGCGCACCTGGAACGTCAGGTCCACGGTGCGGTCGTTCGCGTCGACGACCGGCAGGCCGGCGGCCTGGAGCAGCTGCGTCGGCGTGATCCGGACGGCCGGCTGGTCGGCGTGGAACTCCTTGCCGTTGACCGTGACCACGTAGTCGAGCTTGCGGTCGGGCGCGCCGGTGACGTCAGCGCCGATGGTCACCGGGCCGACCAGACCCTCGCCGCTGCCGCCGGTCTGCAGGTCGATGCGGTTCGGGTGGGACGCCTCGGTGAAGTTGCCGCCGAGGTTGCCGAAGGTGACGCGGTGGGCCACCGAGATCCGTTGGATCTCCGTCTTGGACGCCCTGGGCAGCAAGGAATCCACCGCCGCGGTGACGTCGATCTGGTTGCCCACGTTGAGCTTGCGGTCGATCTGCGGCGGTGTTGCCGCCGGCCGGCCGGTCTTCTGCAGCACCTTGCGCACATCGGTCGGTTCGAGGTGCTTGCCGGCCAGGCGCCCAGCCTGCAACACGACGGCCGCAGCGGCCGCGACCTCCGGCGCGGACGCGGACGTGCCGCCGTTGAACACCGCTGTCACCGCCTGCGGGGCACCGCCGGCCGTGTGGATGAACGCGGGAATCCCGTTGCCAGGCGCGGAAACGTCGATCCGGTCGCCGAAGCCCGACGAGTAGTTCATCGAGCCGTTGGTGCGGGTCGTGGCGTATGTCCCGTTGGCCCCGCCCGGCTGCGACAGGGTGTCGTCCAGGGTGGTGCCGCCGACGGCGATGGCGCCGCTGTCGAGGACCTTGCTCGGGGCGGTGGAGAAGTTGTCGTCGCTGATGTCCGTGGTCTCGGACGCCTTGCGGGCCAGGTCGGTCGGCGTGCTGCCGCCGTCCGGGCCGACGGCGGCCGGGGTGTAGAGCCGCGTGCCGTCGTTGGAGGAGATCGTGACGACGATGTGGTAGTCCCGCACGATCGTGCCGACCACGGACTGGAGCAGCGCGTCGTCCTCGAGGTAGCGGCCGGGGAAGCCGTACTGGTCCACGCCGAAGCCGAGGCTGGCGGTGATCACGTTGGGGCGCGGGGTCTGCCGGGCCGCGGCGAGCAGCGCCTCGGCGATTCCGCCGGTGCTCACCTCCTGCGGCACCACCAGCCGGTACTGGGCCCCGGGCGCGATGCCGAGCAGGTCGGTGGACTTGCTGCCCAGCGCCTCGGGGCGCTGCTTGTCGTGCGGCAGCGGGGCCATCACGGCGAAGTCGAGCAGCACCTCGGCCAGCTGCGCGTCCTGGCCGGTGGTGGTGCCGGTGGGGCTGAGGCCGCCCGCGGTGTTGACGTAGGTCGGGATCAGCGGCATGGACGGGATGTCCAGGTAGCGCTGGCCGTCCTTGACCACCGTGGTCTGGTCGGTCAGGTCGCCGCTGCTGACGTTGGTGATGATCTGGCCGGCGCCGGGCAGCTGGTGGTACCGGGACGTCAGGGTGTCATACGCGCCAAGGGCATTGACCCCGTTGGCGTTGAGAAAGCTTTGCAGGGACGAGGTGACGCCGTAGTTGTCGGGGCCGGCGACCGGCAGGTTCGCGGCGTAACCGGGCACCGGCAGCTGGCCCGAGCTCATGCCGCTGACGGCCCGGTTCGGCTCGGCGAAGCGCACGCCCGGCTGCTTGCGCAACTCCTGCGCCGCCTGGTCGACATCGCCGTCGACGTGCACCAGCGACGCGTTGGGCACGCCGTCGATCGTCTTGGCGTTGGCCCCGAACTTCGCGGTGCCGTCCGTGACGACGATGACCGAGTCCGGCTTCGGTGTCGACGGCGCCGTCGGTCTGCCGACGAGGTCGCCTAAAGCGGAAGTTCCTTCTCCGGCAAGGGGTAATGGCGCCGCGGAGGCGGCGGAGGGACCGGCTGTAGTCAGGGCGATGGCCGAAGCCGCCACCGTGACCAGGACCAGACCGCGCAGCATTGTGCTCCTTTCCAGGGGCGATGTGCCCGAGCGACCGTGGCGGCGGTCGTCCGGGCAACATCGCAGGCAGCCCCTGGTCGAGCAACGTGACGGCAGTCACCTAGTGGTGGGAGGTGTCCACGTTTGCGCCGGTCGGGCTAACGATCTCCGCTGGCAGCCGGCTGGCCGCGTTGAGCGCGCCCACGCCGACCGCGGCCAGGGCCGCGACCACGGCGAACGCGTAGAAGCCCCACGGGTAGACGATGCCGGCGGTGAGCAGCAGGCCGCCGAGCAGCGGCCCGCAGATCGCGCCGATACGTCCGATGCCTGCCGTCCAGCCCAGTCCGGTGGCCCGGGCCTCCGGCGGATAGGCCCGGGTGGTGTAGGCGTAGACCAGCACCTGCGCGCTGAACACGAACGAGCCGGACAGGAAAACCGCGACGTACAAGGCGATTGCGGGCATCTTGATGCTCAGCACGGCCAACAGCACGGCCGCCACGATGAACCAGCCCAGCGTCGCCGGCTTCATGCCGATCCGGTCGGCGACCATGCCCGCGACCAGAAGTCCCACCACACCGCCGAAGTTCAGCGTCAGCAACAGGCCCAGCGCCGCGCCCAGCGGGTAGCCGGCCTGCCGCATGATCTCCGGCAGCCAGGTGTTCAGGCCGTAGACCAGGATCAGCCCCATGAACGAGGTGACCCAGAACGCGATGGTCACGCCGATCATGCGGCCGCGGAACAGGGTGGCCAGCGCGTGCTTGATCGACGAGCCGTCCCGGTGCTCGACCGGGGTCACCGAGTCGGGCAGGTACTTGATCATCAGCGGCACCAGGGCCACCGCCGGCAGCGCGCCGACGACGAACATGGCCTGCCAGCCGAGTGGCCCGATCAGCACGATGCCCAGCAGGGCGGTGGCCATCGCGCCGACGTGGTAGCCGGTCATCACGGTCGTGGTCGCCGTGCTCGGCCGGCCGGTGCGGGCGTAGTGCTCGCTGACCAGCGTGATCGCCGTGGGCAGGCAGCCGCCGAGGCCGAGGCCGGCCACGAAGCGCAGCAGCCCGAACAGCAACGCCGACGGGGCCACCGCGCACAGCAGCGTGCACAGGGAGAACACCGTCACCGACGCGATCAGCGCCCGGCGGCGGCCGAGCACCTCGGTCACGCTGCCCAGCACCAGCGCGCCGATCGTCATGCCGACCAGGCCGATGGTGGACACGACAGTGGCCGTGCCCGGGGTCAGGCCCCACACGTTGCCGCGCAGCAGCACCGGCAGCACGGTGCCCAGCACGACCAGGTCGAAGCCGTCCAACAGCACGGCCGACCAACACAGGGGTAGCACCCAGCCTCGCCCGGGAGAGTCGATAGAAGTCACAGGGCCTCCCTTGTTCGCAATGCGCACGGACATGCGTGATGCGAACGAGGGTAGCGGTCGCGGCGCAACCCGGACGAAAACTCACAGAGTTCTCTGCGAATCGGGCAGAACCGGGCGGCTCGTTGCCCTAAATGGTCAGGCGCGCAGCAGTTGGTAGGCCGGCAGCTTGGCCGAGACGCCCTCGCCGGCGGGGCGGCTGGTCAGCCGCCGCCACAGCCACGGGCCGACCTGGCCGGCCACCCATCGCACCTGCTCGGCCGGCCCGACGGCCGACGTCTTCTCGTGCGCCGGGCTGTCGGCGGCCGACGGCAACCCGTGCAGGAAGCCCAGGAACTCGTCGGCGATGAGCTGGTGCCCGTACGGGCTGGGGTGCAGCTTGTCGGAGCTCCAGATCGCCGGGTCGGTCGGCGTCGACCGGTCCAGGTCCAGGCAGCGCACGCCGTGCTCGGCGGCGGCGTGCCGGATCGCGTCGTTGAGGCGGTGGCCGCGGCGGGCGAAGCTGGCCCGCAGCCGGGCCGGCAGCGGCACGCCGATGCCCGGCTCGGGCAGCGTCGCGGTCAGCACGGTCGCACCGGTCGCCGCCAGTTCGCCGTAGAGCGTGCCCAGGTCGCGGCGCAGTGCGCCGACGTCGAACCGGGGCCGCAGCAGGTCGTTCATGCCGACGATCACGCTGGCCAGGTCGGGCGCGAGCGCGAGGGCCGGCCGCAGTTGGGTGGCCAGCACCTGGCCGGTGGTCAGGCCGCGGACGGCCAGGTTGGCGTACTCCACCTCGCCGCGCCGGGTGGCCAGTCCCTGCGCGAACCGGTCGGCCCAGCCGCGCGGGCGACCGTCGTCGGCGAAGTCGCCGATGCCCTCGGTCAGGCTGTCGCCCAACGCGACATAACGTCTCACAACGTCCGACGGTACCGGGCTCACGGCGGCGCGAACCGCTTCTCGTCCCAGCGGCCGTGCGCCGCCAGCATCTTGCGCCCGATCCGGGCGGCGGCGGCGATGTCGTCCTCGTCCAGGACGGACTCGAAATGCTCGTGCACGGCCTGCCAGTAGACGACCATCGTCGTGCCCTGGAGCACGCGCAGGCCCTCTTCGGTCGGCGTCGCGCACACCGTGCGGCGGTTGTCCGGCGGCTGCACGCGCTCGACCCAGCCGCGCCGCACCAGTCGGTCGACCAGCCGCGTCGTGCCGCTGGGGCTGATCGACAGCAGCTCGGACAGCTCGGCCATGGTCAGGCGGCGGTCCTTCGCGCTCTTGAGCCGGTACAGCGCCGCGTGCTCGCTGAGCGTGCAGCCGCAGTGCTCCTCCATGATCGCGCTGAGCGCCTCCTCGACGGCCTTCACACCCTGTTGGATGTAGAGCCACGCGAGCAGTGGATCGTGATCCGCCATGGTCAAGAGTTGACGGCAGAACACTTCTGCTGTCAACAGTTGCCGGTCTGGCACTCCCTCGCGCGGCCAAAAAAGAGTTGCACGTAGAATGTTTTCACGGTCAAACTTTGTGCATGGAACCTTCCAAGTTGACCGTCGCCGTGACCGGAGCCACCGGGACCCAGGGCGGTGCGACTGCCCGTGCCCTGCTGGCCGCCGGCCAGCGCGTACGAGCGCTCACGCGGCAGCCCGAGGCCGCTGAGCTGCGAGAACTCGGCGCGCAAGTGGTGTCCGCCGACTTCGACGACCCGGCGTCGCTGGACCGGGCCTTCGCCGGGGCCGACGCGGTCTTCCTCGTCACGACGCCGTTCGGCACGGACCTGGACACCGAGATCCGCCAGGGCGTGACGGCGGTGGACGCGGCGGTGCGAGCAGGCGTCGGGCACATTGTGTTCACGTCGGCGACCAACGCCGACCGGGCCACCGGCATCCCCCACTTCGACAGCAAATGGGTCGTGGAGCAGCACCTCGCGCGGGCGACCGACAACTGGACGGTGATCGGCCCGGCGGCGTTCATGGACAACGTCGCCGGCGGCTGGGCGGCGCGGTCGCTGCGGCAGGGGCGCTTCTCGCTGCCGCTGTCGCCGGGCACGCCGTTGAAGCTGATCGCCGCGGCGGACATCGGGGCGTTCGCGGCGCTGGTCATCGGCCGGCGCGAGGAGTTCCTCGGCCGCCGCATCGACATCGCCTCGGATGAGCGCACGGGCAAGGAGATGGCCCGCACGCTCGGCGCACGGCTCGGCCGCGCCGTCGAGTACGACGCGGCGAGCGTCCAGGACGTGGCGCACTACTCGACCGACCTGGCGGCGATGTTCGACTACTTCGAACGGGTCGGCATGGACGTCGACACCGGCCGGCTCCGCGCGCAGTATCCCGAGGTCGGCTGGCACACCTTCGCCGAATGGGCCGAGATCCTCAGCTGACCAGGACGGGCAGGCTTTCCACGGCCCGGCTCAGACGCGTGAACTGCCAAGGGATCCGCGTGGCCGGCACGGCCAGCCGCAGGTCGGGGAACTCGCCGACCAGCAGCTCCAGCACGGTCTCGGCCAGCAAGCGACCGAGCAGGGCGCCGATGCGGTACTGCATGCCGTGCCCGACGGTGCCGACGAAGCGCCGGTCGGACGGACAGTCGGTGCCGGCAAGCATCACGACCTCGCCGGCCGGGATCACGGTGCCGCCCAACCGAACCGGTTCGGTGGTGCAGCGGAAAGTGCCGACGTGCAAGGGATCGCTGCCACTGACCAGGTCGGCGACGAGATCGCCGAGCAGCACGGGTTCGTTGCGCACCAAGGCAACCCGGCGCGGGCCGGCCAGCAGCGCGGACATGGCGTTGGCGACGAAGCCACCGGCGATCTCGACCCCGCCGACCACGAGCATGGCCACGAGGTTCAGCATCTCGTCCGCGGAAGCCTCGGAAGCGGCGATCGCGGAGACGAGATCGGTGTCGGCGGCGGCGAGACAGCCGGGCAGCGCGGCGCCGGCCCGTTCGTGGACGGCGAGCAGAATCTCCGTCCACGAACGGGTTTTGTCCTCGACCGGCAGACCGAGCAACTCGCACGTGAGCAGCACGGGCAGCGGCCGGGCCACCTCGGCGACCAGGTCGACCGACCGCCGGCCGTGCAGCGGCGCGAGCAGCGTCGCCGCCAAGGACCTGACCAGCGGCCGCAGCGACTCGACCCGGTCGGCGGTGAACACCGACGCGGCCAGCCGCCGCAGCCGCTCCGCCGATTCGGGACACAGCAAGGGTTCCGCGACCGCCAACGGCAGCGA